>CANNKH010000242.1 GCA_947504985.1 Methylococcaceae bacterium
AACATCATGCATAGTGACAATTCTAGGTAACGCTGCCAAGCCACTAACAAATAAACCCAGTTCTTCATATCGACCAACCACTTCAATACTGATAGGTAATTCTGAGTAAAAATCTTTACGTACAGCAGCACTAGGTTTAAATAAGCGAAACTCTAAACCGCTCGCTAAACCTGTTTGCGATATATCAGTTAACAAGCTTGCAACTTCTTCTTTGGTAGGCATTTGCCTGATCATTTCAAACAGTTGTGCCTCAATTTGAGCCAATTGATCTTGATAATCTTCAAGATTGACCGCTTTTTTTTGTTTAGTCTCAAATGAACGTTTTAATTCCTGTTCTTTTTGTTCTGCACTTTCAAGCGCATTCAACTGCTCTAACGTATCAAAATAAACACCTAAAACCAAAACCAACAAGGCTGCCAAAAAAATAGCCGCCGCTTTTATGGGCTGAGGCCAAGTGCCTACCGTATTGAAATCCCAATTAATTTCCGACAGATTCATTGCTTGTTCCCGTTTGCAGTTTGGCTATTTTTATTACCCTGCTTTGCTCGTAAAGTAAAGTCACTTGATTCGTCAGCATTAGCTTTGTCAGACGATTTAATGACATCGAGCACCGGCATTTGCAACCATTGGGACGCCTCGATTGCTCTCATAAAAGCGGAAACTCGCGCATTCGATTGAGATTTGCCCTCAAAAACCAAGCTATCGTTTAACTGGGTAAATTTTTTAAGATAAACGCCATCAGGCGTTATTTTTGGGATTTCGTCAAATAAATGTACTATTTCAGGACGACTTTCTTGCAATTTTTGAATAAGATCTATTTTAGCGAGTAATTTGCGCTTTTTTTCTTCAATGCTGTCAATGGTGGTAATCCTTTTATCCAAGACGGCAATTTCAGTCTGCAATAATTTATTTCGTTGTTCCTGATACGATTTTAAACCGTCTATATAGGTGTGAACCAAAGCAATAACAACAATAGCAGCCAGTGCAGCCAGTGCCAGTGCATTTATAAAATTTTTTTTCTTCTTTTTGCGTAATTCATCTCGCCAAGGGAGCAAATTGATTTTTGCCATTAGTCAAAACTCCTCAAAGCCAAGCCACAGGCAATCATCAGCGTCGGCGCATCACCACTCAGCGCCTGAGTTTTTACCTTGTTGGATAACGTCATATTGACAAAGGGGTTCGCGATATAAACCGGTACACCTAATGTTTTTTCAACCAGTTGTTCGACGCCTTGTATTGATGCACAACCACCCGCCAAAATAATCCTGTCAACGTCTCTATTAAAATTGGAGGATATAAAAAACTGTAGCGCCCGTTGAATTTGCTGAACCATTGCCCTCTTGAAAGGTTCAAGTACATCGATCGTATAATTATCCGGTAATCCGCCATGCCTTTTTGCTAATCCTGCTTCTTCGTACGAAAGCCCATACCGGCGTTGGATTTCTTCAGTCAGCTGTTTTCCACCAAAGCCTTGTTCACGGGTATAAATGCTTCGACCATCAAATAAAACATTTAATGTAGTCATGGTCGCCCCCATATCAACAATAGCAACCGTTTGACCCTCTATTGAATCTACAAACTGATTAGCAAGTAAGGAAAAAGCCTGTTCCATTGCAAAGGCTTCTACATCTACAATTTGAGCGATGAGTCCAGCCTTTGACAAGGCTTCGACTCGATTATCAACATTTTCTTTTCTCGATGCTGCCAGCAAAACATCAACCATTTCAGGATTATTTTCATTGATACCCTGTACTTCAAAGTCGAAATTAACTTCATCAAGCGAATAAGGCACATATTGATCTGCTTCGATCATAATCTGTTCTTCCATTTCATCGTCAGTTAATGACGCATCCATGGTTATAATTTTAGTCATGACAGCAGAACCAGCTACAGCCACAGTCGCTTGTTTTAACTTTGAACCAGACTGTTTTAGAGCAACTTTTATGCTATCGGCTATCATATTGACATTAGTGATGTTTTTATCAATAACAGCGTCTTTTGGCAAAGGGGCAACGGCGTAACTTTCTACCCTATAACGACCGCCCTGGCGACTCAATTCTAATAACTTTACTGCTGCCGTACTAATATCTATGCTGAGAACAACATTCTGCTTGCGACTAAACCAGCTCATAACATACCTTTAAAACGCGATCATTAATGCGACTCATAGCACAACCCTCAACTCACTTCTATTTAGCAATCACAAAATAATATCTGCCCGAAAGAGTATAGTAGCCTTTTTTTTTGATGTTAAAAATTATTCGTTGATTTGGGATATTGTAGGCGGTGAGAAAAACTCGCCTTATTCAACGAACTGAATCGTTATGATTTCAACCCGATCCGGCCACAACAATTCACACTTCAAAAAGTTAAGTTGTTATAGCAGGACCGGTAATAATGAAAAGTCTTGTGATGGGTATGCTTCTAAATCAAGCCCAAATAGTTATCAAATGGCATCTGTACTCTGTTTTTCTGAATCTATTTGTAAGAGGGTAGTCGTTACTGGCTCATTGGGATAGTCTATTCTGGATGCCGTTACTGATTGCTGGGGCTCTGGCGTTGTTTCAACAACGGTATTAAATTTGGGTTCAGAAAACGTATTTTTCTCTACTTTCTCAACAAAATCTTGGTGTTGAACCTGAGATACCTCTATTTTTTCTATTATCTCATTATCCTGAGACGCGCTACGCTCTCTATTTTCTATTTTTGTGACATCCGTTTCAGTACCCTCGACTTTTTCTAATCTTTCAGCAAAATCACTTGCATAAGAACGCCGTTGTTCGCCCTGCTCTTCGCTATTTGTAGCCAATTCGGCCTCATTAACGCTGCTATTTTCATTATCTACATCAGGTTTTTTGTAATTAGGATTACGCGGCCGTCTCCGGTTAGGTCCTCTTCTTGAATTATTTTTCTTTATTGGCGATTGAATCTGCTCTTCTGATACCACTCCTGTTTCAGAAGCGACTACTGCTTCAGTTATAGATTCGGCTTTAACAGGTTCAAATTTTACTTCCGCGACTACAGGAGGAAGATTTGGCCTTACATTGCGCCCAGGCCCCCTGGGATGGCGAGGCGGACGAGGCGCTTCCTGACTTTGTTCTGAATCAGTTGCTTGCGTTTGCTCCCGCTCACGCCCGTAATTTTTATTACGATTGTTGTTGCGCTTTCTACCCGAATAGCTTTTACTCTTATTCGATGAATTTTCATCGGTAGCGTTAATATCTTTATCGACAACTGGCGTTGCTGTCTCTTTAATTTCAGGTTCGGTAACAGAGATTGACGTCACCAGCTTGTGCCAGAAGCGCCTAATAAGGCTGGCCGCTTCGTTTTTATTCTGTATTGGCTCTGGGCTCTCGGGTAAAAATTCTTTGATGGCAGGTCTTTCTGTTTTTGGCTTTAACTGTTGAGCAAATTCAGGAACCGTAATATCTTCTGCTTTGATCTGCAAATAACTGGGTTTTTCATCAGTCGCATCCTTTTCTTTGATGCGATCTATATCATAAGCAGGTGTTTCCAGATGTTTGCTAGGCAGAATAATAATGCCCACTGTCAATCTGTTTTCAATTTGTTCAATAGCGCTACGTTTTTCATTTAACAGAAAAGTTGCACATTCAATCGGTAAATGAGCAATCACTTTTTCTGTGCCTTTTTTCATTGCTTCTTCTTCAATTAAGCGAAGCACCGAAAGGGCGACAGATTCTACATTACGAATCGTACCTTGACCCTTACAACGTGGGCAGGTAATTTGCGTAGAATCACCAAGAGAAGGCCGCATTCTTTGCCTAGACATTTCCAGTAAACCGAAACGCGATATTTTGCTGGTCTGGATACGCGCTCGATCCAGCTTGAGAGCATCACGCAGATGATTTTCAACACTGCGCTGATTTTTGTTGGACATCATATCGATGAAATCGATAACAAATAAACCACCCAAATCCCGCAAACGAAGTTGGCGAGCAATTTCATCAACAGCTTCCAGATTAGTATTAAGGGCGGTTTCTTCTATATCACTGCCCTTGGTGGCTCGCGCCGAGTTGATGTCGATTGAGGTCAGCGCTTCGGTATGGTCAATAACGATAGAACCACCGGAAGGCAGCGATACTTCACGCCCATAAGCGATTTCGATTTGTGATTCAATCTGGTAGCGATTAAATAACGGCACGGCATCTTGATACAATTTTGCCTTAGGTAAAAAATGCGGCATGACTTGTTTCAAGAAATTTTGAACCAAGGCAAAAGAATCTTCGTTGTCTATCAGGATTTCGTCAATGTCGCCACGCAAATGGTCGCGTAATGCCCTGATGATAACGTTACTTTCCTGAAACACTAGAAACGGTGCAGTTTGTTCACTAGATGATCGTTCTATGGCTTCCCATAACTGCATCAGATAATTCAAATCCCATTGCAGTTCTTCAGCATTTTTACCGCAACCTGCCGTTCTGACAATTAATCCCATATTGTCTGGAATTTCAAGAGAAGCCATGACTTCACGCAATTCACTACGTGTTTCGCCTTCGATGCGTCTGGATATACCACCCGCTTTAGGATTATTGGGCATTAACACTAGATAGGTGCCTGCCAAACTGATGTAAGTTGT
>CANNKH010000243.1 GCA_947504985.1 Methylococcaceae bacterium
AACTATTTGAATAAAAATGATTTTGCTTTTAACGGCTATCGAATTTCATAATAGTTATAAGTCCCTGACGCTAGAATTAATGGATTTAGCCTTCCGCTAATTTTAAGCCATTGTTTTTATTCAGACCCTAAGTCAGACAGACTCCTAGGCCATGACATGGGTGACCTACTGTTACAACAGGTCGCTAAGCGACTTGAATCCTGTGTACGTGAAGGTGACACCGTTGCTCGCCTCGGTGGTGATGAATTCGTAATAATGCTGAAAGACTTGAGCGAACACGCACTTGAAGCCGCAGCGCAGACCGAAGTGACTGGTAATAAAGTTCTCGCTATCCTCAATCAGCCTTATCGGCTTACCAGACACGAGTATCACAGTACCCCTAGCATTGGTGCTACCTTATTCAAGGGTCACGAAAAATCCTCTGATGAGTTACTTAAGCAGGCTGATATTGCCATGTATCAAGCTAAGACCTCAGGTCGTAATGCTCTGCGCTTCTTTGATCCACAAATGCAGGCTATCATCACTGCTCGCGTTGAACTGGAAGCAGACTTGCGTCTGGCGCTCGTGAAAAATCAGTTTATACTTTATTACCAGCCACAAATTAACCATAACCGCCAAATCGTCGGTGCAGAAGTGCTGATCCGCTGGCAACACCCACTTCGTGGCTTGGTTTCTCCAGCAGAATTTATCCCACTGGCTGAGGAAACCCACCTGATACTAACCATTGGTCTATGGGTACTGGAGACCGCTTGTGCGCAGCTAAAAATTTGGGAAGCTAGTGAGCATACTCGACATTTACAACTGGCGGTCAATGTCAGTTCACGCCAGTTTTATCAGACCGAATTTGTAGCCCAAGTAACTCATATTCTGAGTCAAAGCGCAATTAACCCTAATAGACTTAAGCTGGAATTGACCGAAACTTTAGTGCTTGATGATACTATCTTTAAAATGAATACTCTTCGTAAAATAGGGGTACGCTTTTCGATGGATGATTTTGGTACCGGCTATTCATCACTATCCAGTTTAAAGAAACTCCCCCTCGACCAACTAAAGATTGATCAAAGTTTTATCCGTGATATTACAACAGATCCTGATGATACCGTGATCGTACAGACCATTATTGCCATGGGTAATAAACTGGGCATGGAAGTCATTGCCGAGGGCGTGGAAACCGAAGCTCAACGAATCTTCTTGGAACAACATGACTGCAATCTTTTTCAGGGTTATTTGTTCAGCAGGCCAGTGCCGCTTGACCAGTTTGAGGCGCTCCTTAACTCATCAGATTCCGTAAAGAAAAATGCGGCAGTACCCTCAGCTGTTAAGCAGAGGGCTCCCGTTTTAAATTAAGGCATTTTTATCTGGACAATAGGCTGCACTTTATTTTCACCATCAATATGAATAAAAACTTACTTAACGATATCCTGACCACATCGGTTAAAACAGTCTTGCCACAGACGGCGATTACCACAGTGCTTGATGAAATGGTGACACTGAACATCAGCTGTGTGGTTGCTGTAGATGCAGAGCAATGCCCGATAGGCATCTTTACCGAGCGCGATGTAGTACATTTATTGGGTCAACGACGTGAACTGGATTCACTGAATATGTTCGATGTAATGAGCACGCCTCCCTTCACTTCTTTGTCCGATGTCGATTTTCGTGTGGCTTATCATAGACTTCAAGAGCGTGGTTTTCGTCATCTTATTGTTGTAGATAGAGAGGGTCGTCTTAATGGAATAGTCACTGAAGGTGATTTTTTGCAGCACCTTACTGCCGGAGACCTGTCCGAGTTCAAGAGCGTCGAAAAAGTCATGTCGCAAAATGTTGTCACCGTCGATGTCGAAAATTCTCTTGAAGATGCGCTTAAGTTGATGAGCACCAATCGCTACAGTTGCGTAGTAGTTATGCGAAATCAAGTCCCATACGGCATCCTTACCGAGCGTGATGCCGTGAGACTGGCGCGTAGTGCAACAGAAATCGATAACTTGACGGTCGGCAGCGTAGTTAAAGCTCCTCTGATAACGGTACCTCCAAAAATGACGCTGCCTGACGCGATTAGGCATATGGAGCTGCATAAGATCCGCCACCTTGTAATCACTGAGAACAACAAGTTGCTCGGCCTGGTGACACGCCATGATTTGGTTATGACCATGCAAGGCAGCTATATACATTATTTGCACGAAACCATACAGGAGCAACGTAAAGAATTATTCGAACTTAGCCAGCAGCGTAATCTGTTTGACCTACACGATGCTGCTCTGGCCACAGTAGCTAATGCCATTATCATCACCGATACAAAAGCCATGATCCAATGGGCTAACCCTGCTTTTTCGAAACTGACTGGCTACACGCTGGAAGAAACGATTGGTGCCAACATAAGGGATATGGTCAAGTCTGGAAAACAAAGCCAGGCGTTTTACGAGGCGCTATGGAAGACCATACTTGATGGACAAGTATGGCAGGGGGAGATCATTAATAAACGCAAGGAAGGTACGCTGTATTATGAAGAAATGACGATCACTCCTGTGCGCATTGATAGTACCAAGATTACCCACTACATCGCTATCAAACAGGACATCAGCGAACGTAAGCAAGCAGAGGCGGAAATTCATAATTTAGCTTTCCATGATACCTTAACGCGACTCCCAAATCGGCGCTTACTGAATGATCGACTGAAACAAGTTATAGCTGCCTGTGACCGCAATGGTCGCTATGGCGCGCTGCTTTTTCTGGATCTGGACAATTTCAAACCACTCAATGATGCACATGGACATGATGCAGGCGATTTACTATTGGTAGAAGTAGCACGCCGCATAAGCAATTGCGTACGAGAGGTTGACACTGTTGCACGCTTCGGTGGAGATGAGTTTGTGGTAATACTCAGTGATCTGGATGTAAATAAAGCCGATTCCATTATACAAGCCAGCGTAGTTGCAGAGAAAATTCGCACCACTTTTGTTGAACCTTTTGAGCTAGTAATTCAATCAGCTGGAGATACGGAGATTATTGTGCGACATCATTGCACGTCAAGCATTGGCGTGGTGCTGTTTATTAATCATGAATCTTATCCAGGAGATATTATCAAATGGGCTGATATAGCGATGTATCAAGCAAAAGATGCAGGACGCAATTCGATCCGGTTTTATGATTCAGAGGTTTGAATAACGTATTTCAAGGATTGAGCAGTCGTTCACTAAAATTACACCCATTGACTTTTGTGGTACACAGAAGAACTCCGTATCGCAAAATTGATTGCCCTAAAGCAGACGGTTGTGAATGTCTCTTGATGGCCGATAGTGACTATTCATTTCGTGCCGGAAATAAATTCAGATAGCTGCCATTCAAAATCAGCTAAATAAAAACAAGTCTATCGGCTCCACCCGACCCACAGCGGCCATAGAACCAAGTGTTACGAATGACTGCTCACTAACGTACAGTAGTCGGTCAATTACAATGATTAAACAAACACCACCCATTGCTTTACTCAAAAATATCACCAGTGCTATACTTAGTAATGTAGCCACATTGACGGAGTATTATTATGCCTATCACTCATCCTCTTAAGATTTCCGAGATACGCTCTCGAATTGATCCTGATTTAAAAGAAAACGCCACACGGGTATTAGCTGCTTGTGGTCTAAATGTATCTGATGCTGTGCGCCTATTCTTGCATCAAGTGGTCACTCACAATGGCTTACCTTTTGAAGTTAAAGCACCTAATCCAGTGACCTGCTCAGCAATGGAAGAAGCCAATTCTGGTAAATTGCCCAAATTTTCAACCATTCAAGACTTGTTTGATGACCTCGAAAAAGACAGCGCAGAGTAAGCGCACTAATCCCCCTCGCGAATTTACGCGAACGAAGGAATTTCACAATGACTGGCAACGCTTGGCTCACAGTGGCCGTTACGATCTGAATAGCTTAAAAGAGGCTATGCTGTTGCTTATTGATAATGTTACGCCTTTACCAGCAGAATGGCTCGATCATTCATTAACTGGAAAATGGGCAAATCATCGAGAATGTCATATAGGAGGCGACTTCCTTTTAATCTACAAGATTGACGATAGCGGCAAAGATGAACGGGTTATATTCGTTAGAACAGGAACGCACGCAGAATTATTCGAGTAATCTAATATCCAGGATTTACCTTACAAATTAAGTGTCAAATTAACTTTATCTTACGCGCTCTAATGCGGCTTGCAGGGGGCGTTCTGATTTTGCGCGACTTGATGTCAGGCATAAATCGCATGCCCGACTTACAGGGCTACAAGGTCAATTTAAACAAGGAAATAAAATGACACCTTTAGAGTTATTTTTATCAATATATATTACTTCATCAGAAATTTGTAACCTTTTAGAAATACCAAGGGCGATAATAGTTGCTTGGAAAAATAACGGTAAATTACCAAACCCAATCGAAGTTCCCGGTATTAGCTTAACTATTTGGGAGCGGTAGCCTTTAACCCATTCCATTACACACAACTTTACAGTGATGCGATAAAATAATAAATTTCAATTACCATTATTACCATCGTGAGCTGGGCAGCAGAAGAATTTAAGAGCATAGACTTAGGTGACAAACGTCTGAACAATC
>CANNKH010000244.1 GCA_947504985.1 Methylococcaceae bacterium
AGGTTGTGAAATTATTTCTACAAGTTCGTTGTCGTCAACCTGTGAAATTATGTCTACACTCTGGCTATTGGCCGACTGTGAATATATTTTCACATCGGCATCAGCTTCTTGGTGCAGTCGGTCATAATGCCATTTCCAAATTGCCCGGTTCACATCAGCATCAAGCTTTTTAGATTTGCCGACACCCAAGGCAGCTTTGGCTTCCCCGACCAACGCCGATATTTTGTTGTTACTGCGTGGCGAACATCCGTATAAGGCTGCTATCGCGTCGCCCAGCTTGCCGGTGCCGTCATAAACGATGGGGGCTTTCATAATGAATTATCCTGTGAAATTATTTCTACAAGGCTTTATTGTAGTCGTGTGTAATTATTTTCACAAGTAAGCTGTGAAACTATTTTCACGCACTGGACAGCTTAAAAACCTATCGGGTCATCAATTCATGGTTGCTTGGGTGAATGCGGTCTTTGTCCAGTTCGTTGTCAAAATGAATCCGGTTATTGTCCAGGTCTGCGATTGCTGCTACAGCCCTGATTATTTGCCTATGCGTATGGTTATAGTAGGTGTGTCCTAAAATGAGGTACGCAAGGGTTTTGTAAGTCATTGATATTTTGTCTTTGTGTCCTAAAAAGAGGTACGCTAATCCACCTCAATATTATTTGTGTCCTAAAATGAGGTACGCTAATTCGATTTGTGTACCTCATTTTAGGACGGTTGATTTAATTTCCGGCGTCCACTTTTCCCAGCTGTGCGTAGGGTTTTTGTAGTCAAATGGCATCCAGGTTAAGCGCCAGTCTCGTGTTTTGCTGCCGGTTTTACTGTTGAATGATGACTGCTCAAAACATACAATAAAGCCCCGATTCAATAGGATGTTAAAGGCTTTCGATGCCGTATCTTTGGTGCAACCAATTTTCTGAGACGCTTCACGGACTCCGTATGACACTGGCTTATCGTTTCTCCACTGCATCTGTAGCAAATCCATCAACACTTTTGCAGTGGGTGGCATCGACTCATAACAATATGATTCACGCATTGCCCTAGAGACGGCCATAACGCCGCCCCTCTGGTCATAGCCAAGCTTTGGTTTTTTCTTGGACATTTAGCCGCCTAGAACACTTTCCCTATCAACAGCAAAACCACTAAGCGCCAACTTCACAGCCTGATAAATCTTTTTATAGGGTGCAGATGCGTCCATCTGTTCAGTTAAAACCTGCGCTGCTGTAAGCTCGATAGTAGCCAGCCGGGATAACTGTATTGCTGTAAGCAATTCGCGCACCTCAGTTGCTTTAGGCTCGATAATTACTAGGGTGTTGTGAGCGAGATTTGTAATGCTGCTGTAGTATCGGTCGGCGTTGCTGCTGCCGTTATCTTTGGCGTAACTGATAAACTTTTGAATTTCCGCTGTGAGTATCGCCCGGCTATCCTTGCCCGATAGTCGTGCAACCTGACAGGCCAGCTTTTCGCGCTCTTTTGATTGCCGCTCAAGTTTTAATTCAAGTTTCAAGAACTCATCAACCAAGCGCTTTTGGCCTTCCCTTGACTTCCGGCCACCGATAAATGGCATCGCTTTTAAAAATCCTGCTTTGTTAAGTTCAAAACAGCGGTAATTTTTGCCGCGCTTGGAATAATTTGACGGCTTGGATTCAAGCCGTGAGATCGTTCCATCTGCCAGCAAGTCGTCAATCGTTTGCAGAACATTTTTGTGATCCCGCCCGAACTCTTGAGCAACGCTCCGACTATCGATACAGATTTGATTATTGCCGCCGCGAACAATTAGGCTTGTGGTAAAATTGATCTGTTGTTTCGTGTTTCTGCTACCGCGCTTCCCAGGCGCGGTGGTGCTGTTCTGTTCCATGATTAAGCTCCTAGTTTTGCCAAAAGTTCCCTAATATCACTAACTCGCCAAGCCACCGAGCGCGAGCCTTCGCCGCCAAGTTTTACGGGTTGCGGATAAGTTCCATCTTTAACACGACTGAGGAAAGTTGACCTTGAGACTGGCAAAACTGCCGGGATATTTTTTTTCTTATCCCCGACGATTTGCCATAGCTTGCAGAAACCCGTTTCGGGTAATGAGTTAAAATTAGCTTGATTAAACGCGGCTGCGCTAGTTTTTGTGATAGTTGTTTCTTGTTGCATTTGTAAAGCCTCCAATACACTTGTTTGATTAAAGTGTGGATAGCTTATCCAAATAACAAACCAGAATTAACTACAACTTATTGATTTATAATTATTTTATTACTTTACGCTGTAAAGTCTGAGTTTACGGCGTAAACTAAGAATTTATCTTTGCAGCCAATGGCAGTCGTTGCCATTTCCTTACATACCTTTCCAGCGTTGACCGCTTAGGCTTAGTACAAGATTCGATATAAATGATAGTTCGTTCTAATAATATCGCGGCATCTGGCGCTTTTTTAGCGGGGTCAATGTTGTTTTCCCAATGTGTCCTGAGCTTATTTTCGAGTGTTTTAGATTTCTCATCTTTTGATTTTTTTGCTGCTATATTACGATTATGTACTTCTGCTGCGTCAAGCCACCGATAGCTGCTAATGATTAAACCTAATCTATCATTTTTAATCTCTCCAAGGTCAATAGCTTCGGTACATAGCCTTAACAGTAATGCAGCCCGCTGTAACGGTTCTGGAATATCTTTATTGCCACTCGCCAGAAGGTAAAACTCAAACCCATCATTCGGGTTATGCAGGTTCCATGAAATATCAATACCTTTTTCAGCGTACTTTTTCTTAGTTTCCTCGCTCATTGGACGTTGTATCTTGCCTTTCCAAGGCTCAAGCACTGTGATTGCATCCTCAAGCATTTCTTTTATTACAGGCAATCCGGTCATCGTCTGACTATTGACGACGTGCTTAAATATGGCCTCATACTGGTCTGCAATTTTTTGACGTTTCATTAACACCCCGTTAAAGTGTAATCGTTATGAAAGGGAAACCGGAAAACAGGGTAACGACTCCTGCTTATTGCCCGCTAAAGCTATTCCGGTTAAATTTGATTATACGACTTTCTTATTAATCGGTATTACATCGCCAGACGATTTTGGGGCATTGCAAAACCGCGCCCAGTCATCCATTAACCGGCTGCGTTTTTCCAGCAAATCACCGCGCCTATAGGCTGCTTCGGTTAAATTCTTTATCGTATGTGCTAACGCCATTTCCCGAACTTCACTAGGGTAAGCGGTACATTCCGCCACCCAGTCACTAAAGCTCGACCGGAAGCCATGCACCGTGATGTCTGCCCGATCCATGCGTTTCAATACCGCCAGCATTGCCATGTTGCTAAGGCCATTTTTATTGCCAGGGAAAACAAAATCATTCACTCGAACGGCTGCCATATCATTAATAATGGCTAGGGCATCGGCGCTTAACGGTACTTTGTGTTCCCGTTCGGCCTTCATACGAATTGCTGGAATAGTCCAGGTTTTCGCGTCAAGGTCGATCTCGTCCCAAGTAGCGCCGATTGTTTCACCCGTCCGCGCTGCCGTCAAAATAGTAAATTCAAGGCATTTAGCGGCTATTCCGTCCTGTCGGTGTAGTTGGCTAATGAATCCGTTGATCTCCGCATAAGGTAGCGCCTTATGATGTTCGGTTTTTTGTACCTTTGATTGCTTAGCCAGAAGTTTATCAAGATGACCGCGCCAGCGTGCAGGGTTCACGCCTTCCCGGTACTCATGAACGGTAGCCCAGTCTAAAATTGATTCAATGCGCCCACGCACCCGCCCGGCTGTTTCGTTCTTGGTTAGCCAAATCGGTTCAAGGCATTTTATGATTAATCCGGTATCAATGGCTTTAACATCCAAGTCCCCGAAAACCGGGAAAGCATATTGTGAAAGCGTGTTTTGCCACTGCTGGATATGTTTGGGGTTTTTCCATCCGGCTCTATGAGCATTGATATAAGCATCAGCGCATTGCTGAAAGGTCATAAACTTAGCACGTTGCGCTTTGTCCTCGTTGGCTTGGCGCTGCCTTTCGCTTAATGGATCAATGCCATCTGCAAGTTGCTTACGTAGAACATCAGCTTTATCTCGCGCCTGTTCCAGTGTCATGACATCCACTGAGCCTAAACCCATCTCGACGCGCTTACCGTCCTTTTTGTAATAGAACGCCCATGTTTTGCTTAAGCTCTTAGTTATCCTTAAATACAAGTTTCCACCGTCAGAATAATAACCCGGTGCTTTTTTTGTTTGGACGGTTCGCGCTGTCAACTTATTTTTAATTCTGCTCATGCTATCCCCAAGATTCTCGCCCCACCTTTCGCCCCACCTTTGGCAGTGGATTATAGTGTATTTTATTGAATCTCGTTGAACAAACTTTTTATAAGTTACTGTTTATTAACAGTGGTTTAAGGTATTATTGAATCTTGTTGAATATCAGTTGGGCGGACTGCTTCTCCGCCATACAAATAAAAAACCGATTGTTCTTTTGAAGACAATCGGTTTTTTTATGCCTCTTTGCCCACCATAAACGACAGATCGCATTCAATCTCGTTGAACGGTCTATCGGCAACATCCGCCAATAATCTATGAATAGAT
>CANNKH010000245.1 GCA_947504985.1 Methylococcaceae bacterium
CCCGAAGCGTATGCCGCTGGTGAAACTTACTTTCCTGAAGAACTGATTGGGACACGTTATTACCTCCCCGTAGCACGCGGGTTAGAGATAAAAATCAGCGAAAAATTAAAACATCTGCGGGAGCTGGATGAACAGGCCGGGGATCATCGTTAACCATCGATATAGTTGACTCAGGAATGAGCATGACACAGTTCGGCAACTGTAGAGACGTAGCACCGCTACGTCTACGGATTACGCACGAAATATCAATAAAAACATTGCACCTACAAAGACGTTGCGATGCAACGTCTCTACACTTTTTATAACAATCCATTATGCTCAGTTATCGACACGCCTTTCATGCAGGCAATTTTGCCGATGTTTTAAAACATCTCATTCTGATACAAATTCTTGGCTATTTAAGCGAAAAAGATAAAGCCTTTTGCTATATTGACACGCATGCCGGTCCCGGCGATGCGGCATTGAACAGCGGTTATGCGTTAAAAAATCGTGAATTTGAAAACGGTATCGGCAAGCTATGGTTACGCCATGATTTGCCCGAAAGCGTTGCTGCTTATGTCAACCTCATTAAAGGCTTTAATCCCACTAACCAGCTCAGTCGCTATCCCGACTCACCACTCATTGCTAAACACCTGTTGCGTCCGCAGGATCGTTTATTGTTATGCGAGCTGCATTCAACAGAAATACAAGCACTTACCAAGGCTGTTAATAAAGACAAGCGCGTTACGGTGTACCATGCCGATGGCCTAACCCACGCCTTAGGCTTATTACCGCCCAGAGAACACCGTGGCTTGGTGTTAATCGACCCCGCCTATGAAATTAAAAGCGATTACACACAGACGATAGACGCCTTGATAAAAATGACAAAACGTTTTGCAACGGGTATTTATGCGTTGTGGTATCCCGTTGTAGAGCGCCACCGAAATGAAGCGCTGGAACACGCGATACAAAGCAGCGGCATAAAAAATGTGCAGCTTTTTGAGTTAGGCCGCCAAGCGGATACCGACGAACACGGCATGACCGCCAGCGGTATGATTATCATCAATCCGCCGTGGACGCTAGAAGCGCAAATGCAACGCACCTTGCCGTGGTTGACAGAAGTATTAGGGCAGGAAGGCTCAGGATTTTACCGGGTACGCACCTTGGTTAGCGAATAATCTACTTTGTACGTAAGTATTCACTTCCCCCTTTGAAAAAGGGGGATCGAGGGGGATTTATCTAAAGAAAATCTCCCCTAACCCCTTTTATGCCCTTTGGGTGCTTTGTCAAAGAGGGGGACTGAATAAGTACCTTTGTACTTATTCAGCGATTCCCGCTCTTTGAACAATAGAGGTTAGGGCAGGGTAATTTTGTCCACTGAATAATGTGACATGATCTTTTAACTTTGTAACAAAACCACCAATGAAAGAATTTCTGCAAAATACCCAAGCCACCGAGAAATTCGGTGCAAAATTATGGTCAATATTACCTGCAAAAGGCCTGATTTTTTTGCATGGCGATTTAGGCGCTGGAAAAACCACATTGGTTAGAGCTTATCTAAGAGCCGCTGGTTTTTTAGGAACAGTTAAAAGCCCAACTTATACCCTCGTAGAGGAATATTCTATGGGTGAGCTCAAAGTCTACCATTTCGATTTGTATCGACTTACCGATCCCGAAGAATTGGAATGGATAGGGATAAATGATTATTTCAATCAGGATAGTGTCTGTTTTATTGAATGGCCGGATAACGGTAAAGGTTTTTTACCAAAACCGGATATGACCATTACCTTGAGCGTCGAAGGCGAGGGGCGGTTATTGACCTGTGATGAGTTTTTATAAACTAAAAAATAATTACAGCAAGTCTGGAAAAACAAAGACATATTGATATAATCTAACCTAATTTATCACCTTTGCTCGATCACCTCTTACTCGTCGCCATGAGAAATTATTGCAAGCTCCTGTTTATCCTTGGATTACAGTTACTGTCTGTAGCGAGTTATGCAGAGCAAGTAAATGTTAATTCATTACATTTTTCCTCGGCAGCACAGCGAGCGCGAATGTCTTTTTCTGTAAGTGCTTCTCCAAAACATCGCGTTTTTGTACTGGAAAATCCCTCACGCCTAGTCATCGACATTAAAAATGCCGCACTCAGCCAAGCATTAAGCCAACCGTCACCCACTCATCCCTTATTTGCCAAAGTCAGAACCGCTGCAAAAAACACCACCGACTTAAGAATTGTTGTTGATTTGAAAAAAACAATTAACCCAGCAACTTTTTCATTAAGCACTAATAATAAAGACGGACACCGTTTGTTTATCGATTTGATTAATAAAACGTCGGCAGTCACTGCAAAAATTGAAGCTAAGGCAAAGGCTAAACCGATTAATGAAGAAATTGTTATAAATAAGCTGGCTGAAGATAATTCAATAAAAAAAGCTAACCAAGCCGCACGTCAAAAATCAGTCCAAGCTAAAAAAATAGCGGTTAAATTGGCGCAAATGAATACCGCTGCTACCAAAGAGAAAGCGATTATTGTTGCGATTGATGCAGGGCATGGCGGTGATGATCCGGGCGCTCATGGGCCGCATGGCACCGAAGAAAAGTTAGTTACTTTTGCCATTGCCAGGAAATTGGCGGCACTTGTTAATTCGCAGCCGGGCATGAAAGCAGTCATGGTGCGCAAAGGCGATTATTACATTGACCTTAGAAGAAGGATGCAAATAGCCAGGGCAGCCAAAGCAGACTTATTCATCTCGATACATGCTGATGCGTTTGAAGATGCTTCAGTCAGGGGCGCGTCGGTATACACTTTATCGACTCGCGGTGCATCAAGTGAAGCCGCGCATTGGTTGGCAAAAAGTGAAAACGCATCCGAAGTAGGCGGCGTCACTTTAAGCGACAAAGAAGATGTATTGGCTTCCGTTTTATTGGATTTATCGCAAACAGCAACCCAACAAGCCAGTCAGGAGGTTGCCAACAGTGTCTTGAAGCATTTTCAGAGCATTAGTGTGCTGCATAAAGATTCGGTACAAAAAGCCGGATTCATCGTATTAAAATCCCCCGATATCCCCTCAATATTGGTTGAAACAGCTTATATTTCAAACCCTCTGGAAGAACAAAATCTGACCAGTGTTCGTTATCAAGCAAAAATGGCAAATGCTATTTTTAGTGGTGTGCGCAACTATTTCAGAAAATCAGTACCTGTCGAGAGCAAAATAGCCGCATTGTAGAGACGTTGCATGGCAACGTCTTTTTGTTGGTATGCCGTGCCGTAATCCGTAGCAGCATAGGTCGGGTTAGCGACAGCGTAACCCGACACATCGAAGCGGCTGGTGTCGGGTTACGCTCACGCTAACCCGACCTACAAAACTGCCCGTATTAAGTTGGTCACCTATTTTTTCAATGCCTTGGCGAAGGCGTTGGCAAAGGCTCCCTGCGCTGGTTTTTCAACAACTTGTTTGACTTTATCCGCCGACTTTACCTCTGACTTGTTTACCGGCTTCGTCGTACCCAGTTCGGCTTTATCGATTGAAGTTTTCATCGACAAAGTAATCCGCTTGCGTTCAACATCAATCTCCAGCACTTTAACCTTGACCATATCACCCGTTTTGACCGCTTCTCTGGGGTCTTTGATAAAGGTATCGGATAAATGTGAGATATGCACCAGTCCATCCTGATGGACGCCAATATCAACAAAGGCGCCAAAATTAGCGACATTGGTGACCACGCCGGCTAACATCATGCCAGGTTCAAGATCGGTGATTTTTTCAATCCCTGCTTTAAATTCCACACTTTTAAATTCAGGTCTCGGATCGCGTCCGGGCTTTTCCAGTTCTTGTAGAATGTCGTTGACCGTAGGTAAGCCAAACTGCGCATTAGTGTATTGCGCGGCGTTTAGTTGGCGAAGGAACTGGCTTTGACCAATCAGCTCTCGAATTGATTTGCCGGTGCCTTCGATAATCGCCTCAACAACGGGATAGGTTTCAGGATGGACGGCGGAGGCGTCCAGCGGATTATCACCGTTCATAATGCGTAAAAAACCGGCCGCTTGCTCATAAGCTTTTTCGCCCAAGCGCGGCACTTTTTTCAATTGTTTACGATTGCTGAACGAGCCATGTTCATTACGATAGGCGACAATATTCTCACTGACACTGGCAGATAATCCTGACACTCGTTTGAGCAAAAAAACCGAGGCGGTATTCACATCAACGCCCACGGCATTAACGCAATCCTCAACCACCGCATCCAAGCCACGGGCTAACTGCGCTTGATTGACGTCATGCTGATATTGCCCAACACCAATGGCTTTCGGATCAATTTTTACCAATTCCGCCAGTGGATCTTGCAAACGTCTGGCGATAGAAACGGCACCGCGTAACGAGACATCCAAATCAGGAAACTCCTTCGCGGCAAGCGCAGAAGCCGAATAAACTGACGCACCGGCTTCGGATACAGTCACTTTGCTGAAACGCAAATCACTATATTGCTTCATCACATCGGCAACCAACTGATCTGTTTCTCGTGAACCTGTCCCATTGCCAATAC
>CANNKH010000246.1 GCA_947504985.1 Methylococcaceae bacterium
TCTGAATGAGGGCAAGAGCCTCTTGGAGGTCATCCAGAATTACGATAATGAATTTTGGCTTACTATTACCGGCAGCTTCGGCGATGATCGCTATGGAAACCTAAAGACCTATGAGCATCTGGAGTTATTGCAAAACTAAATTTATGCCGGTTGTTTTTTGGATGTTTTAGCGGCGGTTTTGGGTGTTTTCTTGTTGGCCTCCGTTGATGGATGCAGTCCTGTGATGTCACTGAGCCGTTGTTCAATATCAGCAAGCAAAAGTTCAGCGGATTGCATATAGCCCTCGGCATCCGCTTTGTCACAGTAAACCGATAGCTTCCCATGATGGACGGCGACCTCCATATTCAGCTTTGCCAACGCCCCGTTTAGCGCATTAACATTGTCAGTCAAACTGCCCAGCTTGGCATTGACCGCGTCCACTTCGGCATAAAGGTCATCTCGCTCCCGTTCAATACGCTGGTAATTGGCAAGCTTGCTGGCCGCCTTTTCCATTGCCTCTGAAGCCACCATCCGCCATATTCGTGAGCCAAACTCATTCAGCTCAGTCCTAAATTGCTCAGGAACCTCAATTCCGATTATACTGGCGTTAGTCCTGTTGGTTTTCCATTCCCGCAACAGTGGGTTAATGTCCTCAAAAGAACCTTTGCCCAGTTCACTACGTACCCGGCTATTGGTGATTTCAACAAATGGCACGCCTTTATCCATCAGGCGGTCGGCAGCTTCAAAGACCCGTTCGGGCGTGACAGTTTTAGGTGCTGGCATAAAGATTCCTCTTAATGTAATCGTAATGTAATTACGCATAAAATAGCATAATAACGGGGCTTCACCAAGTCAAGCATGGATACTAAAGCACCATCACTAACGACAATGATTGCGGCTGGAAACACACCCAAACACGCCCTTTTATCCGTTAGAGTATTTACACCAAAAATACACTGTATTGCACCAGTTTTATGGGTAAAAAACCAATTGACACAACTTTTACCATTCCTTTACACAAAACACCTGAAAATGACGAAAGTTTTACAGGCAATTTGACAGGTAAAATAACATTATCCTTTTTTAATCAGTGGCTTATTGCTGTGATTGTTTGACAACTTAAAAAAAAAGCCTAGTATTATCCCTGCTCATCCAGAAAATCAAAAAAGGTCGTTGCGTCAATGCAACGGTAAAAAGGGTGCAGGCATGACCTGTGCAAAAGCGTGCTTAAAGCATTAAAAGTCAAGAGCGACTCTGACAAAATCGGAGCCAATCCCGGAACTTTGTGATTTTTACTACTTCTACTTCTACTTCAAATACTTACAATATTCACATTATAGTTTTCGGCCCCAAATTTTTTATAATTGGAGTCATCAATGGCTATTACCAAACAATGTGCAAGTTATTACATCGAAAACAAGTTATCCGTTCTTCCTATCCCATCTGGTGAAAAAGCGCCAACAATTAAAAATTGGAATTCGCTGGAAATCACAGATGCCAACATCGGGCAGTATTTCACTGATGAAACAGATTCAAACATCGGTATCAAACTGGGGGGGGCATCATCTAATTTGGCTGATCTTGACCTGGACCATCCTACCGCCGTAATGTTGGCACCCAAAATACTACCTAACACAATAAAATTTGGACGTGCCAGTAATCCGAGTTCACATTGGGAATATCAGATAACGAGCAACGCACCAACGAAAACTCAACAATATCAAGACAATACCGGAAAAATGCTTGTCGAATTGCGTTGGGAGGGGGGGCAAACAGTATTTCCGCCCTCAATCCATCCAAGTGGCGAAATGGTCATGTTCGAAGTACATCCTAGCGAAAATTTTTTCGACGATGTTTGTAAAATTGACGGTAACTTTTTAAATGATAAAGTTAAATATTTAGCCGCAGCAACACTGCTTACTAACAATTGGCCTGCAAAGGGTTCACGCCAAAACACGGCCCTTGCGCTTTCGGGCTATTTACTGAGCAATAACCTAGACAAACCCCAAGTTGAGGAACTGCTGGCCATTGTTACCGAAGGTGCTAATGACGAAGAAAGTGCCATGCGCATCGCGACTGTACAGGCCACTGCCGACAAAATAGCGGCGAATCAGCCAGTTACTGGCTACCAACACCTCAACGCTGTTTTAGGTGAAAAAGTGGTTAAACTGTTTAGCAAATGGATGGATTTAAAGTACAGCCCAAGCATAGCAAGCACCAAAAAAACGCTTGTAACGTCCGCCCCACCTTGGCCTGAATTACATGACATCGCAATTCCAGATGGATTTCAGTTTGGGGTTGACGGCCTGTATCGTATCGATAGCAGAGGCAACCAAACACTGATTTCTGGACCAATTATTGTCAAAAATTATACCCTCAGTGCCGAAGGTAACAATGCAGGCCGCCTGCTGAAGTTCAGAACATTGCAGGGCAATGACGCCGATTATATTTTCAGAGACGCGGAATTGCACGGGCAAAATCCTTTATCCAATTTGACGGACAAGGCATTCAAAATAATCCCAAGCCAATCCCGCTACGTAAGCGATTACCTGATGTCTTTCAATACCTTAGAAACATTGGTAAATGCACCAGAAACAGGGTGGCAGCACATAAAAACCAGCAACGAAACGGTGTTCGTAACGCCCAACGAAACGTGGAGCCGCAGCGGGCTGAATGTCCTGTACCTGCCAGACCGTCCAGGCACAGTTAACCGTTTAGGAAGCTCCGGCACATTAAAACAATGGCAAACCGGCATCGCGGCTTATTGTACGGGCAACCCACTGCTGGTTTTCGGTTTGTGTGCATCTTTTGCTGGTTCAATTCTATTTTGGTTAGGCGTGGGTCCGCAGGGCTATCATTTTTATGGCACAACATCGCGGGGCAAGACGACTTTTATGCAAGTTTCCGCCTCAGTCTGGGGTGATGCCAGTGACCCTGATAAATCTAACCAAAGAGCTTTTGTGCAAAAATGGAATGCCACAGCCAACGCAATAGAAGGTATGGCTGCTTCATTTAATGATACGAGCTTTTGCTTAGACGAACTAGGAACGGCGACGGCGCCGGATGTCGGGAAGCTGATTTATAACCTGATTAGTGGCACGGGCAAACAGGCGATGGACAGCAGCCGCAACTTGCGCCATGTTAGGTCTTGGAACTCGGTTATTCTGAGTACCGGTGAAGTGGCGATTCGATTCAAAATAGAAGAGTATGGAAAGAAGGCCAAAGGCGGGCAACTGCTGCGTTTCATGGACATACCCGCTGGCAAAAGCGTTTTTGTCAACACCTATGGCATGGATGATGGTGATTTTTCAAACCACCTCAAGGCGGCGTGTGCTGAATACTACGGCACTGCCGGTGCCGCTTTTGTGAAGGCATTGCTCCAAAGCCAGCCTGATGATGCCAGCTTGAGCCTGTCCATAAAACAACAGCTTGAGGAGGCGAAAACGCTTTTACGCTCAGACATAAAACAGGAGCTAAAACCTGAACAGCGACGGGTTTTAGACCGGCTTGGAGTCATTTTACTGGCAGGGCTATTGGCGGCGAGATTTGCCATCGTCCCGTTTACGGAGGACGAAATTATCAAGTCCATACGCCATGTACGTGATCTGTGGTTAGAGGATTCACACGACATCAGTGATGTCACCAGAGCCATTGCGGCGATTATCAACTTCCTGCAAACTCAGGTTAGCCGATTCAAAAAAATACCAGTGGAGACAACCGATAACGAAAAATTCGAGCCGCGTGATCTTGCGGGTTTCATTACCCACGACCAATACTATATTTTCCCCGAAGTTTTTAGGAATGAAGTTTGCGCCGGTTTTGACTGTGCTTCAGTTTGCGATGAGTTAAAAACCTTGGGTTTCCTTGTTACGCAGGAAGGCAGCAAGCACGTTTCCCGCCGTAGCACACCGTTGAACTCTAGGACATCAGTTTATGTGCTTAATAAATCGATTCTTGCATACGAGGCACCAAAAACGGACAGCAAAGCAAAAAACGTGGTGAGTGATACTGTCCAACCAGTGGTGGGGAAAGTGGAATTACCCGCTTATCAAGGCTTCGACCCCCATATTTTGGAGAGCAAGATCGAATTAAAAATACAGGATGACAGTCAAAAAACGCTTACTTTTGAAGATGTTATAAATAATATGTTATAAGTAGATAGCTTAAACCAAGCCCGCCGCTGACAACTTGACTGACAGCGGCGGGCTTTTTTATGTCCATCAGGCATAAGCCCTCGCCTTTTGCAACACCGCTTCAATGTAAGGATGAGCAATATCATCAATGAACTGCCCGCATTGCGCCAACCGCAAGTTCAACAAATCCTCAAAAGAGCTATCCCAAACCGGTAACTTGTTCATCTGAGGGTAAGGTCTGAACACAACGCCGCTGCCTTGAACACGCTCAACCCACATCTCCTTAGCCATATCCACCGCATCAAACAATGCCGTACCGGTCTGGCTGTAGTTCACCACCACAATATTGTTGCTGCCCATCGGGTCAGTGCTTTGGTACAGGTTCGCCTGATAGATGCCGGAGATAAAA
>CANNKH010000247.1 GCA_947504985.1 Methylococcaceae bacterium
GCTTTGGCAACTGGAAGCATGACATTAACCAGCGATGGAAGTCTGGGGGCGAGTTTAAGCTACTGACCCCAGACGAAAAGCGAGCCTTTGCAATCGAAAAGCAACGCCAAGAGGATGAGTGTAAGAAAGCAGCAGCCGCGCATTATGCCAAAGCCGTGCATAAAGCGGCTTATATTTGGAATCACTCTACACCAGCAATAGATCATCCATACCTATCCAAGAAGCGCATTAAACCCTACATGACGCGGATTTATAAGGGTTCGCTGGTTATCCCCATGAAGGATGAAAGCAATAATTTAGTATGCCTGCAATTTATTGCTGATGACGGCGATAAAGTCATGATGGGGGGCGGCATTGCTAAAGGCGGCTTTCTGCCCTTTGGCGACCTTACCACCGACAGCAAAACGATTCTTATTTGTGAGGGCTTTGCCACTGGCGTAAGCCTTTATGAGAATAAGGGGTTATTTACCTTTGTTGCTTTTAGTGTTGGCAACCTTATCAAGGTTGCCAAGATTGTTAAACAGCATTACCCAGACAGCGAGATCATTATTTGTGGCGACAATGACCATTCAGGCGTTGGGCAAAAAGCAGCACGGGCGGCAGCGTTAGCCGTTGGCGGCAAGTATCTTTTGCCACCGGTTGTTGGGACGGATTTTAATGACGTTCTAAATGGTGGCTACCATGTTTGAAAATACGGATATTTTTGGCAATGTCACACATTCCAGCGATAGCAACACTAAAGCAGAACCCAAAACAAAGAAGGCGAAAACCAGCAGAAAGCCACGCCAAGATAAAAGCAATTCGCAATCGCGGGAACATTGGGCAGCAGAAACCACGGTTTTTGAAGGAGAAAAAAAAGAAGGTACGGATGATAATGATTCTTATCTTGGCGGTGATAAAAGTTTTCCACCGGAAGATTTTGTTATAAACAACGTTCCCAATGTTCCCAATGTTCCCACTTTTGATTTATCAACGGCGACCAATGCAGAGGAAGAAAGTATTGATAATGCCATGGCGGTAATGGATGCCGTTATCTTGGGATGCAACGAAAAACCAAGCCTGCTATTTTCTAGTGAATTTATTGATGCCTCCAAAATTATCAAGGCGGCGGATCGGGGGTTGTGGGTTGAATATCGAGTAGCTATAAAACGCGCCAAGCCAAGCGGCGTATTACTTAGTGATATTGACGATGCCACCAACATTAACGAGTCATCGGGCGATGAGTCGGAGACGGTAGCCGCTAAGTTGATAGCTTTGGCTTTATCGTCCGGTAGCCTGTTTTTTGATGAGAAGAGTGATAAAGGTTTTTTATCGGCTGATATTAATGGCGTTATTCACACCTTGGCGATTGGTAAAAAGCCTTTCATTGACTGGCTTAGTTACGCTTACTATTCCACGACAAAGCAGGATAGTAGGGACGGTAACGGCTTTAGTGCCAGTGAGACCGCTATTAAGCAAGCTGGCTTTGCCCTGTCTGGTATCGCCAAACATGAAGGCGAGAAACAACGGGTACATTTACGGGTAGCAGATCACAACGGCGGGCATTACCTTTTTATTGGTGATGACATACTGCAGGTTATTGAAGTATTACCCACGGGTTGGCGCGTTATCGACAATGCACCGGTTAAATTCTGGCAACCATCATCAATGTTATCGCTACCCCAACCGCAACACGGCGGCGATTTATCCAAGTTATGGGATTTTGTCAATATTCCAGAACCAGACAGATTACTGGTATTAGCTTGGGTGTTAGAAGCGTATCGCGAAGAAACACCAAAACCGATACTTGCTTTATCTGGCTTACAAGGCAGCGCAAAATCATCAACACAAAGCAAGTTAAGGGAGTTGATAGACAACAACGCCGTCAACCTTCGCGCCGCGCCTAAGTCAACAGAAGATGTTTTTATCGGTGCTGGATGTAACTTGTTATCCAGTTATGAAAATATCTCGTATTTATCCAGCAAAATGCAGGATGCCTTGTGTACCTTGGCGACTGGCGGCGGCTTTGCAGCGCGTACCCTGTACACCAATGACGAAGAAACCATTATTGAAGTAAAACGACCAGTCATTATTAATTCAATCCCCCGCGTGATTACTGCCCAAGATTTAACCGATAGGGCTATCTGTATCGAATTGCCCAGCATCGAATACCGCGAAGAAGCAGAATTGAATGCCACTTGGCAACTGGCTAAACCTTCAATCATGGGGGGCTTGCTGGATTTATTCGTTAAGACGTTGGCACAACTGCCCAAGGTGAAACTAAACAAGCCGCCACGCATGGCAGACTTCACAAGACTAGGCGAGGCCATGGCGCAATCGCTAGGGCATTCATCCGGCACATTTGATGCACTGTACAAAGCTAACCGTACCGAAAGCATAACCATTGCCCTTGAAGCGTCCCCAGTGGGCTTGGCTATTCGTGAAATGGTCGATAACCATAAGGGCAGCAGTACAACCGTATTTTATGGCACGGTAAAAAACCTATATGACGCGCTCAGTATTGACCATAAGCACAATTCTGAATCATGGCCACGGTCACCACGCGGGTTATCAGAGGTCGTAAAACGGCAGTCACCCGCGCTGCAGTCGTTAGGTATTAGTGTCACTCAAAGCACACAACGCGAAAGAACCGATACCGGACGTGGTTTATCCATCAAAATATTCAAAAGTGGGAACATTGGGAACATTGGGAACGTTGTTTATAACAAATTTCCACTAGGGGAAAACTTACGCGAAAACTCAGTGGCTAATTTTAGCAGTGACGAGGGCAGAATATGAGTGCCCTCAACAAGATTATAGCCGCTGGTTTTACGCTGGCGATGGACGGCAATGATTTGGTAATTAAACCATTCTCGAAGCTCACGCCTAATCAGCGGGCGTTTCTCAAAAGTCACAAAGCCGAAATTGTCGCCGAGTTAAAACAGCAGCAAGCCGGTAACGATGCCGACACTTTTGACGACCGGCATTATTGCCACGAATGCACCAGATTGGTTAATGGTCGTTGTGTAGTCCAGCGGTTTAAGCCAACTGATGATATACCGCGCCGGTGTGCTGATTTTGTGGTGAGGGTGCTGTTGTGATTGTTTTTGATGACCTAGGATTTAAAGGTTATGTTGAAGATTATCATCAACTTTCAACTATTAATGAAAACTATCGTGCCAGAAAGCGAGCTGAACAAAGCGGTTATGTTTTTCACTGCGACAGTGCCATTTTGATTGGCGACTCTGGCGGCGCTGCCGTTGAGCATTGGGATGATGAGGAGCTGGTTATTGCCCTGTTTAAAATCTGGATGGAAAACCGGCGCGAAGAACATCGCCAAGAGTGCGACACAAAACTCAGACAGCGGGCGGCGGACTCGAGACGGAAAGATTTTCGAGTAATTTGATGCAAAAAGGCGTGTTATTTATCCTTAGACCTTATAAGACTGGGTAATAAGACATAAAAATGAGACGCTCTTAACCCGCATCCCTTCGTTGGGTTAAAAACGTCTCAGATTGTATACTTTACGAGACATCCATATATAGTGTTTAGCCCAAGGGCGGAAAACTGCCCTTGGTAATTCAAGGTGAATAGATCCCCGAATAGATACTTAAATTACTCGCGCACGAGTAATTGTACAAATTCTATACAATCTTAACTAAACAAGTTAAAAACCAATAAGATAAGCTGTGTATAAGCCTGATATTAAACATGGTTATCAACAGTTTTGTGGATAACTTTTGTTGTGAATATATTTTCACAGATACTTGAGTCCGCTATAGCAGCACAATAGGTGAGGGATTTTTTCCCCGCATCTATCCGCACCCCCCACTAAATTCCCATGTGAAGCCCTTCATCTAAACAAAACCATAAGAAACGTTTCTAATGGTTTTGTATTTTTGAGAATTGCATTTTTGGGAGGGGTAAAATGAACGACATTATCGGCGTGATTGGGGAGTCAGCCGCTTATGCCTTGGCCGCTGCTTTCGGGGGTTGTACGTTGTACATCCCCAAAAGTATGTCAAATGACATTAGCGCCAAGCGCAACAAAGAGATCAAAATCCTGTATGGCCAAGGCGAGAAATTGAATGAAATTGCTTTGGCTTATGGACTATCAACAAGACAAATTTTAAACATTTTGAGTAAAATAATATGAATCATGAGATCAAGACACCAAAACAACAACTGTTAGACACCGAGCGGAGAGAGCTTAACCAAGCTATTGAATTGTTAAAACTTCACGGTAGCAATGTCAATATGGCTATTCAAGGCGGTAATTCTTTCGGCCTGAATGAAAAGCGTATCGGCAAGATAGTTTATATCGCGGACGACATCGTGAATGTTGCAAATGACATTACGCGCCGGTTGAATGGGATCAATGAGCTTAAAATTAGTATGGAGGCCGGACAATGAGTCATTTTCACGCAGTATTACCCGATGGAAGTCACATCGATGCCCTTGGCGGTGTTAGCTTGATACAACCTGCCGTTTTGAGTCATCCGGTTTATAAAACC
>CANNKH010000248.1 GCA_947504985.1 Methylococcaceae bacterium
AATAACTTATTGAATAGGCGTATGTGTGTCCCATTTGTTCTTGCGCAGTAGTATCGAGTGTACTGTGCAAGAACAAATGGGACAATTAATATTACCGGAACTTGTATTCGTGGTGAATGTTAAAATGCGCGGATTTTAAAATCACACTCGACTATGAACTCAACACTGATTCAAATGACCTTGTTGATGGCCTGCGGTGCAGGATGGCGGCTATTGATGCCGGCCGGATTGGCAGCAGAACCGACTCGGATTGTTTTAACGACAGTTGTTTATTATTTGCTGCTACCTGCAATGGTTTTGGAGGTTTTGTGGACTGCGGATATTGGACTGCAATCACTTGAATACACCTTACTGGGTATCGGAGACATTGCTTTCGGGCTGGTTTGTATGGGACTACTGGGTACGTTGCTTCGGTTTGAAGCCAAGCGCATGGGTGCCGTAATGCTGGCGGCCGCGTTTCCTAATGTGACTTATTTGGGACTACCCGTTCTGGAACAGACCTTTGGCAATTGGTCGCGTTCAGTCGTTATACAAATGGATTTGTTTGCCGCCGCGCCCTTTTTATTTACGGTTGGCATCATGCTAGCTCGCCATTATGGCGACGAAGGCGAAGCCACACATCATTCGGTATTGTCATCGCTTAATGCGCCACCATTTTGGGCGGCGGCGGTTGCGATCATTCTTAATCAAAATCATATTCCTGCACCGGACTGGTTAATGGGGGTATTACAAAAATTATCCGTTACCGTTGTGCCACTGATGTTATTTTCGTTGGGACTAGCGTTAAATTGGCGGGCAATTACGCTACGCAACGTGCCTTATGTGATTCCTGTTATTTTGATAAAAATGCTGATGATGCCTGTGTTTGCCTTATTTTTAGCCGGCTATTTAACGATTGACGCTAACCATAAAGCAGCGGCTGTACTCGATTTGGCGATGCCTAGCATGGTGTTAGGCATCGTTTTTTGTGATCGTTACCGACTGGACAGCGCACTTTATGCCATGACCGTTACCGTAACAACGGCGTTAAGCCTGATAGCTTTGCCGTTTTGGCATGGGATTGTCGCTCATTACCCTTGGTGACTTAGCCGAGAAAAATAATTTTAGTCTACAAAAATTAAAAACTGGCGTGTCAGTCTGGTTATTCTTGCGTTAACTTTTGCCCCACCACACCTGCATAAAACACCATAATTTTTAACGGTGTTGCGCCAACATTACGACCATTATGAAGCGTATTCACGACCTCAACTAGCGGTTCACCCGCCTGTAAATGCTTTACTTTGCCCTCTTTTAGCATGACCTCAAGCGTGCCTTCCAAAATGTAAGCAAATGACGGTAAAGGATGTAAATGCCAGCCCGTTTCTTTGCCGGGCGCAATTTCAATCAGTAATCCGGTTATTTCCGGTTGACCAACAGGATAAACAATTTGTTTACCATCCCAACTACTGGTGGTTTTGATCAACTGAGTCACTTTAGGTTTGTCGTTGCCTAACGCCAATGCACTAAAAGAAAACCACAGCGTTAACAAAATAAAAACAGGGCGCATTTCTTTCATAGTCTGAATAAAGTGGGTAATGGCAATGGCCGTTATATAGGCAACAACAAGTTAAAGTTTTTAATGAATGTATCGAGTCTCTAAAGCGAAACGGCCTTACCTTCAATCCACGTTATCAGTAACTGCGCCCAATGAAGCTGAACTTACCAACTTGGCATATTTTGCTAGCACACCTCTTGTATAACGTGGCTCAGGCTGTTGCCATTTTTCCATGCGCAAGGCGATGTCATGCTCGCTGACATTCAATCTTAATTCATTATTTTCAGCATCAATAGTTATGGTATCGCCATTTTCGATGACCGCTAACACGCCACCGACATAAGCTTCAGGGGTGATATGACCCACGACAAAACCATGTGTACCGCCTGAGAATCTGCCGTCGGTGATCAGGGCAACTTCTTTACCTAAGCCTTTACCCATAATTGCAGAGGTGGGGGAGAGCATTTCGCGCATACCAGGCCCGCCTTTGGGTCCTTCGTAGCGGATAACGATGACATCGCCTTTTACAATGTCGCCGTTTAAGATGCTATGCAACGCTTGCTCTTCCGCATCGAATACTTTGGCGGTACCGATAAAACGCAGACCTTCTTTGCCGGTGATTTTTGCCACCGCTCCGCCCGGAGCCAAATTGCCGTATAACACCACTAAATGGCTGTCTTTTTTGATCGGATTAGCTAAGTCATGAATCATGTCTTGACCATCAGGGTAAGGTGCGACATCTGCCAAATTTTCCGCTAGCGTTTTGCCTGTGACGGTTAGGCAATCGCCATGCAGCAAACCCGCATCCAGTAAAATTTTCATTAACGGCTGGATACCGCCAATTTCAATCAATTCCGCCATTTGGTAACGACCGCTGGGCTTTAAATCCGCCAGCATTGGGACGCGTTTACCAATACGCGTGAAATCATCCAGGGTAATGTCAATATTGGCAGCATTCGCCATTGCCAAAATATGCAGCACGGCGTTGGTTGAGCCGCCCAGCGCAATAACGATGGTAATGGCATTTTCGAAAGCGGCCTTGGTCATGATGTCGCTGGGTTTGATGTCATTTTTCAACAATTCCAGTACCGCCGCGCCAGCGCGTTCACAGTCTACGCGTTTGTCATTGGAAATAGCGGCTTGAGCGGAACTATTGGGCAAGCTCATACCTAACGCCTCTATCGCCGAAGCCATCGTGTTTGCAGTGTACATGCCACCACAAGAGCCTGCACCCGGTATGGCTTTAGCTTCGATTTCGGCAAGTTCGGCATCGTCTATTTTGTTATTTGCCCGCGCGCCAACGGCCTCAAAAACCGACACAACATCAAGTTTTTTATCTTTATGACAGCCCGGCATAATGGTGCCGCCGTACACAAAGATGGCGGGGCGATTTAACCGAGAAATAGCAATCATGCAACCGGGCATATTTTTATCGCAACCACCAATAGCGACGATACCGTCAAAACCTTGGCAGCCGATTACGGTTTCTATTGAATCGGCAATTACTTCGCGTGATACCAGCGAATATTTCATGCCTTCCGTACCCATCGAAATACCGTCGGAAATGGTAATGGTATTGAAGATAACTGCTTTACCGTTAGCATTATTGACACCGATGGCGGCATCATCTGCCAGTTTGTTGATGTGCATATTGCAAGGTGTGACCATGCTCCAAGTTGAGGCAATGCCTATTTGTGGTTTTTTAAAGTCGTCATTAGTAAAGCCGACGGCATGTAGCATAGCGCGACTGGGCGCTCGTTCCATGCCGTCTACAACTAAAGAGGAAAAGGTGCGGATATTTTTATCGCCTGAATGAGACATAAGCATATTTCCTGAAGAAGATGAGGTTATTCAATAATCTGTTTATGCTTTGCCTGGAAACTTCTGAGCGTAACTCGAAGCGGGTTCGGCACAAACGGGTATCTGGGGTTAACAGTGCAAAGGCAGGCTCAAAAATAAATTCTGACGCGCTTTGTTCCTTAAATTTAAAGATCAATAGGAATCCCAGCTGTTTTTACGTCGCCAGCCGAGTTTAGGCAGAATAAAGCCCAGAATGACACTGAAGAAAGACAATATACCGCCATATAAAAACCAGTCCTGATTGGTGGTATCTTTTAAGGCCTGATTTTCAAGCTTGAGCTGCTGTAATTCACGCTCAGCATTGACAACGCGTTCTTGAAGCTCATCGCGTTCGTTTTTTAATTGAATGACACCGGCCGACGATTTTTTCAGCTCGCCTAACTCCATAGCTAAATTATCACGTTCTATCGCTAAGGATTTTTCCAGCGATGTCCCCGGAGTAATAGAATCCTTAACCGTTTTTAGTTCGGCTTTCAATTCCGCATTTTCTGTCTGGAGTGTTTTCAAACTCTTATTGCTGGATTCAACTTGGTCTCTGGCGGGGGGCTCCTTCTGGATATGGCGCGTTTGTATATACCCTTCTGTGCCATTATTCATTCGAACAGGTATGAATCCAGATTTTGTTTTTTCACCAATAATGGTTAGCGGCGTTCCAGTAGGCAACAGCTTTACAACCTTGGCTTCGTTATTGTCTTCGCTTCTTAGCGATAAATTCAGATTGTCGGTGACATAAACGATTTCAGCTCGCACACTGCCGAAACTGATTAATAAGATAGCAAACGAAAGTAATATTTTTTTCACGGGTATCTCTCTACACTTCATCTTGAGTTCGGTGGATTTCAGCCGGCAGGGCGATTGACAACAATAAACCGCCACTAGCGGCTTTACAGCGCGGATTTTAGCGTTAATTTCTGCATACCAAAAACTCAAGTAATGCTTTTTGTGCATGTAATCGATTTTCAGCTTCCTGAAAAACGACGCTTTGTGAGCCGTCAATGACTTCGCTACTGACTTCTTCGCCACGATGAGCAGGCAAGCAGTGCATAAACAGAGCATCACTTTTGGC
>CANNKH010000249.1 GCA_947504985.1 Methylococcaceae bacterium
CAGACGCTTCGGCAATGGGAGCCCGAAACTATACGTACCTATTTGGTTCGGGTGGCTGGTAAGTTGCTGACAGGAAACAGACAGTTGACGGTTAAAACGCCTGACAATCATCTTTACCCTCAGGCTTGGGATGATTGGGTGGCAGTCGGTTTAGGATACTAATCCTGTAGCTAGACAAAAACAGAAAAATCAATGGCTGGTATTAGCCTTCGTTCGAGAAGGAGGGCTAGACTTGGCCTGTTGCCAGAAAATTTGCGTATTTTTTTGTAATTTCGGATGTGGAGAGAACCAAATGCCATAAATACATGAGCAAAATCGCAGCGATGGATTTAAAAAATAAAATTGGGGTTTAAAAAGGTAGGGATTAATGCCTAGTTTTTAGGGCTTGCAGGATTTAGGTTACATGTTAACAGAGTTAAGACATTAATTTATCTAATAATGCTTACAGTAAAATAATAAAGCCAAGGCGATTGTGCGTGCTGCAGAATTTACGCTCAATAAGGCATACTGATTGAACTGCTTTGCACGACTGACTCCACGTAGGCTATTTATTAAACTTTGTGAGTAGTATGTTTTGGGAAGTTTAAATCCTAATCCGAATGACTGGAACGGGTCCATATTGTTGCTTGGCGAATGGCAGGTATCGGGGAGCTTAAAATGATAGCTGGCTGGCTGGTCTGGGTCGGGTGGAGCCGATGGATTTACTTTTATAAAGCAAATTTGAGCGGCGGCTATCCGGAATTATTTCCGGCACGAAATGAATAATCACAATCGGCCACAAGCTGTCTGTGGTGACTGGCGGCTTTATGGCGGTGAATGTGGAAGAATGAATTTTAGAAAATTGCCAAAAACGGCCATATAGTTACTACAAACCAACGTCTGCTGTATATAAATAAAAACTTCAACCTATTGAAAAATCACCCATACAGGCTTTAACACAAGGAACAGTAATGCCGAAACTTACCGACCAAATAATATTAAATGTGAGTCCATTAGCGATATTCATCTCCCCCCCCAAAAATTATCTTACTGAAAATATTGACTGATGTACGATAGGTGTTCATTCAGTTAGACTAACGTCAATATACGTAATTTATAAAATACTTTGTATTATCGTATAGCGAATATAAATTGACGGAAATTATTTTAGTCGTTAACTCACGCTAATACATATAAAAATTAAGGTAATATATGCAAATTAATATGCCGGTAACCAATGTGGAATACACTCTTAAAGAGACAGATTCGATCGTTTCAAAGACGGACCTAAAGGGCATAATTACTTACATCAATGACGATTTTCTTCGAATTAGTGGCTTTACTAAGGAAGAACTGATTGGCACCCCGCATAACATTGTCCGCCATCCAGATATGCCACCTGAGGCTTTTGAAGATATGTGGGCATCGTTAAGTGCTGGTCGCCCATGGACGGGGTTAGTTAAGAATCGATGTAAAAACGGCGACTATTACTGGGTGCTGGCTAATGCTGCACCACTTTACGAAAGCAATCAACTGGTCGGCTTTATGTCTGTTCGAAGCAAGCCTAGTTACGAGGAATTCACTGCGGCAAATACTGCTTATCGACAATTTCGCGAGGGTAAGTCGGGCAATTTGAAAATACTCAATGGGAAAATTGTTAAAGCAACGTTACTGAAAAACCTTAATATCTTTAGAAACCTCAGTATCAAATCTCGTTTAATCACAGTCATTACAATTATGGCGATGCTGTTATTAGGCATTGGCGGTTTGGGATTGTTCGGCATGGATAAGACTAATGATGGTCTGCGCACAGTGTATGAAGATCGAACAATCCCAATGAATCAGATGGCCTCTATTCAGAAGCTATTGCTGATCAATCGACTACGCATTACTGCTAGTTTACTCACGCCAACGGCTGAGGTAATTCAGAAAAATACCAATGAAGTTGAACAAAATATCGCTAAAATCACTGCGACATGGGATGACTACAAAGCTACCAAGCTTAACGCTGAAGAGAATGCGTTGTCAGATACTTTTGCCGAGAACAGAAAACGCTTCGTTGTGGAGGGTCTTAAACCGGCCATTAATGCCTTACGTGCCAACGATATCCCTCTGGCAAATAGCATCATTGTTGATAAGATTCGCCCTCTTTATGAGTCAGTGGATGTTGGACTTCAGCAACTTATTCAGTTCCAGCAAAATACCGCCAAGCAGGAATATGAGTTATCGCAGTCACGTTTTGATAACACCAAAAGAAGTTCTTTTGGCTTAATCGGCGCAGGACTGGTATTGATTTTTTGGTTGAGTATTGCCTTAATTCAGTCAATTGTAAGGCCCTTGAATACGGCAGTTACACATTTTGGTCAAATTGCTCAGGGCAATTATAAGAACGCCATTGATATTGAACGCCATGATGAAATCGGGAAAGTGTTGGACTCACTGAAATCAATGCAGACCAAGCTCGGTTTCGATGTTGCGGAAATCAACCGTATTTCTGATGAAAATTTACGTGTCAAAATTGCTTTAGACAGTATCTGCACAGGTGTAATGATTGCCGACAACGACCGAAATATCATTTATGTGAACAAAGCAGTGCTTGATATTATGGGCAAAAATGAGGCAGCGATTCACAAGCAATTGCCAAGTTTCTCTATTGCCAAATTGCTGGGGACTAATATTGATAGTTTCCACATAAATCCGCCACATCAGGCCCAGATGCTTTCATCCTTAAAAGGAACGTATAAAGCTAGCATGTTGCTGGGTAGTCATTCGATGGTAGTGACCGCCAATCCAATGGTTAACGCACAAGGATCAAGAGTGGGTACCGTTGCCGAATGGCTGGATCGAACCGGCGAAGTAGCGGTAGAACAGGAGGTTGCCGCCATTGTAGAAGCTTCGGTTATCGGGGATCTTAGTCAGCGTCTGGATTTGCAAGACAAGGAAGGCTTTATATTATTACTGGGTACGGGTATGAACCAGCTGTTGGAAACAACAGAAAACGCACTTAATGAGGTTGCGCGAGTACTGGGAGCCTTATCTCAAGGTGATTTGACTCAAACTATCACCACTGAGTATTCCGGCACCTTTGGCAAGCTCAAGGATGATTCCAATACTACAGTAGAAAAACTTCAAAATATTATCAGCCAAATCAAGGAGGCAACCGACAGCATTAACATGGCTTCCAAAGAAATCGCTGCCGGTAATAATGATTTATCGCATCGCACCGAAGAGCAAGCCGCCAGTCTGGAGCAAACAGCCGCCAGTATGGAACAGCTGACTTCTACGGTACAGGCGAATAGTCAAAACGCTAAACACGCAAGACAACTAGCGGTTGACGCCTCTGCGATAGCGGGTAAAGGTGTTACGGTGGTCGGCCAAGTCGTCACCACCATGGAAAGCATCAACGAAGCCTCACACAAGATTGTCGGTATTATCTCGGTCATAGACGGTATCGCATTCCAGACCAATATCCTGGCCCTGAATGCCGCAGTTGAAGCGGCGAGAGCAGGTGATCAAGGTAGAGGCTTTGCAGTTGTCGCCGTGGAAGTCCGTAGCTTGGCGCAACGTGCTTCCGCTGCCGCAGGTGAGATCAAAAACCTGATTGGTGATTCGGTGGAAAAAGTTGAAGACGGCACTAAGTTAGTCACGCAAGCCGGTCTTACCATGGGTGAAATCGTTAGCTCCATTCGAGGCGTGACCGCAATCATGTCCGAGATCAGTGCGGCATCAATAGAGCAAACCTCAGGCATTGAGCAGGTCAATCAGGCAGTTGCTCAAATGGATGATGTGACCCAACAAAACGCCGCCTTGGTTGAACAGGCAGCAGCTTCAGCAGAATCACTGGAAGAACAGGCGCACAACTTGTCGATCACAGTGAACAGCTTTAAAGTGGACAATAACTCTCGTCATACGCCTATAAAAAATCAGCCTTCAGTTAAGGAGTCAACAAAGGACAAGCTTAATTCGGTGCAAAATAGGACTGATATTTTAAAAGTCGCTAAACTGAAATCACAGGTTATAGCAAGTAATGATGAATGGGAGGAATTTTAATTATCCAACTAACATGCACAAAGTAAATAGAATTTAACTGCATGAGTTATCGTCCTTTATCTACCATCAAATATTTATAAATCTCTAAAATTGGACACCATTGAATGACATCTTTCGATCAGAACTTTATTTCACAACTCTTTGAAAGATCAGGTACGCTTAATGAAAGGGTTGGTTATCTGCATGATCGAATTTTGCATACAATGCCATTGGTAGACCGTATCGCGTGCGCTATTTACGACGCCGAGCAGGATCAGCTTAAAACGTTTCTGAACAGTACCCGTAAAGGGGGTCCTGTGGAAGAACCCCCAAAAGTGTTCGTTCTGTGTTAAATGTCTATAAGCACTGTTTCATGAAGCCACTACCTCTATAGGTTTAGGCATTACTCCTATATCAACGTTTCGATACC
>CANNKH010000250.1 GCA_947504985.1 Methylococcaceae bacterium
GAATAGCTGAGTTTTTCATGATGATGGTTGTTCCCGTTGTCCAATGTCAACAACAGGCTTAAATGGCAACCCGCTGGGCAATCTCAATCGCTTTGCGTAACAAGTCATTGACCAACATTTGCAACTTTTCAGGGCTGCATTTTTGGCTTAAAACCCTTGCCACCTCTTGATCAAGATAAATCGGTGTTTGAATGTCTTGTAATTATTCAATCCCCCTCTTTGCAAAAGTACCCAAAGGGCATAAAAGGGGTTAGGGGAGATTTTTTAGATAAATCCCCCTCGATTCCCTTTATGCCCTTGGATGCTTTTTCAAAGGGAGAGGTGAATACTTACAATGTCTTCGATAGGCGTATAAAACTTGCCCTGTTCGGCGTTGGAAAAATCGTAGCCGTCTTTCATTTTGTCACTGCTCCCATCAAAACAATTCACTGTGCGAACCTGTGCGGACTAAAACCAACCTGTCCGGTAAAGGTTGATAAATCAGCAACCAATCCGGCTTAATGTGGCATTCCCTGTAGTTTTTCCAGTTGCCGCGCAAGCTATGATCCTTATGCTTTTCGGGTAGCGGTTCATTTTTGGCGAGTAAATTAACAATCACCAATAAATCGTCAATGTCGTAACGTCCAGCGTATTTTAGCCGTTTCAAGTCTTGCTTAAATTGCGACGTTTGGACGATGGTTTTCATAAATCATCCCATTGCCCTTTTAAATCATCTAACGTGACCTCTTCATAATCACCTTGTTCGGCGGCTTGCAGGGCGGCTAAAGTAATGCCGTTGGGTGATGGCTCGATCTCTTCATCGACAAAAGTCACCAGCACTTTCATTCTTTTTTCAGAAGGTGGCAACTCTTCTAAAGTGACCTTGCCATTGTCGTAAATGCCGTTAATGATGGTGTACATGATGCTCTCCTAAAGATACTTTTCCAGCCCCGCCTATTTTTTGGCGGCAGCTTCGGTGATGAGGATTCCAGTTGTTCGGTGTTAGTAAAAGGCTTAAACGGCAACCCTCCTAGCAATTTCAATATCCTTACGCAGCAAGTCATTGACTAGAACCCGCAAACTGTCCGTATTGTTCTGGCATTTTTCATTCAAATACTCAATGACATCGGCATCCAAATAAACAGGTTCAGATAACGGGGCGATGGCTTGGTACGCTTGTATTTGCTCTTGGGCTAACAAACCCGTCCGGTGCAAATCATGAGCTGTTTCATAAACGGCTTCTAAAATACGACTGCTTTTTTTAGTTGTCATGATTGCTGCTGAGCAACAGCGTTTTTAAATTATCTTTAGTTATCATGCGGTGCGTGATGGGTTGTATAAAAAATGACCTGAATCAACATAAAAAACAACTCGTGTTATTTTTTCGTCAACTGTTGTAAGACTTTAAGCAACGCGGCGGCTTTATCAAAACATTCTTGATATTCGTCATCAACCACGGAATCATTGACGATGCCACCACCCACCCAAAAACGTATCGTATGGTTTGAATGCACTAGCGTTCGGATAGCAATATTGGTGTCCATGTTGCCGTTAAAACCGATATAACCGACCGATCCACAATAGACACCGCGCCGATTCGGCTCCAGTTCTTCAATAATTTCCATCGCGCGGATTTTTGGTGCACCGGTGATTGAGCCGCCCGGAAAACAGCTTTTCAACAAATCCAGCGCATGTTGGTTAGCCGCCAGCTCACCGGTTACGGTACTCACCAAATGATGCACGGTGGCATAGCTTTCTATCGCAAACAGCTTCGGCACTTTAACTGACCCCGCCGTGCACGTTTTGCTGATGTCGTTTCTGAGCAAATCAACAATCATCAGATTTTCAGCACGGTCTTTTTTACTGTTTTCCAACAGGCTTATTTGCTGCTGATCTTCTACCGCATCGGCTTTACGCGGGCGCGTTCCTTTAATCGGTTTGGTTTCTACGATGCCATTATTCAACTTTAAAAAACGCTCAGGCGATGAGCTTAAAATTTGTGCTTCGGGTAAATTGAGATAACAACTAAACGGTGCCGCATTTAATTCTCGTAATAATTGATACGCTACCCAAGGATTGCCGTGGCAAGCCGCGACAAAACGCTGCGTTAAATTAACTTGATAACAGTCGCCTTCTTTTAAATAGTGTTTAATGCGATTAAAGGCTTGAGTGTAACGCGCCTTATCCATATTAGAGGTGACTTCACTGACCACATTAAAGCTATCAGGAATAGCTTTATCGGGTAGCTGGCTAAACTTTTTAATTAAATTGCGGCGCATCTGGTCATTAACGCCCTGTCCGACTAAAACACTTTGTTGTCGGTGATGATCGACAAGCAACGCCCATGAATAAATGCCCACCGCCATTTCGGCGATATGTTCAGCATCCTCGGCAATAAGGGGCAAATTTTCCAGACGACGCGCCAAATCATAAGAAAAATAGCCAATAGCACCGCCAGTAAAAGGCAAGTCGGCGGTCGCCATCACCAGATCGTCATCAGTAAGTAAACTTAGCTGGTGTTTAACTAAGTCAAACGGGTCTGCACTGGACTCTGTGATTACCCCATGACAAGTGATCGTCGTAATTTTGCCATGAGTCACTAACGTACACACAGGATCGGCGGCAATAATATCGTATCGCCCCTGTTGCGTGTAAGGATGACCGCTATCAAGAAAAACTGCCCAAGGCTGATCTGCAAGCGATGCAAAAAGCGCTGCACTGTCAGCAAAATAAGGTAATAGGAAATAAGTTTGTTTCGATACCGACATGTAGGGCGTGATTTGATTGAATTGACGGATTAACTTTGGAATATAAAGCCGGTATTGCTGCTCACCAAGTTAATTCATAGCGATTAGAAAGACCAGGAAAAGAAAATGTGGCCGTGATAGACAAAAAGCAACAGGGATATTTTAACATTATTTATACCATCTTGACTTTGTTCAACAAATCGCCCAGCCCTATACCGGGCTTTGTAACTTCGTGGCACTGGCGGGTTAAGTGTGTGTTTTAAAAGTCTTGATGTCGTAAACATCGGTTACAATTACCATTTTTTCAGATTAAGTTAATGGCATTGCCTTTAGGGTAGCCCGTCCTTTGAGGACGGGCAGTCATCATGTTGCTGAAAGGTGTCGCGTTCGTTCCTAACTGACGTTGAAACCGCTGTCACTGCGTCGTCCGAACGTAACAAGGCAATAGTTCATCTTAAACCCACGCTGGCTCAATATCCAATTACCCTATGAATAAGCCGCTACAACAAATTAATAGCACTTTTCACGCCAGTGAGGCAACGCTTATTGCTACGCTCAACGCTATCGGCGATGCGGTGATAGCCACCGATGCAAAAGGCTACGTGACCTTCCTGAATCCCGTTGCTGAACAATACACGGGGTGGACGCAAGCGGAAGCCGTCGGTCGTTTAGTAGACGATATTTTTCACATCATCGACAAAGAAACCCGCCAACCCTCCCTTGCGCCTATTGCCGAAACTTTAGCGCATGGCACGATCAAGTTACTGGCGAGGCAAATCATCATGATTGCACGCAATGGCAGCGAGTTTGCCATCGCCGACAGTTGCGAACTCATTTACGACGGCAATGCCCAGATCATCGGTGCAGTGATGGTGTTGCACGATGCCACTACGGAACACGCCTTACAGCAAGCCTTAACCCGCTCTGAAAAAAAATATCAGCAGTTATTCGATGACTCGCATGATGCCTTGATGTTGATAACACCCCCGTTATGGCATTTCACCGAAATGAATCGTGCCGCAAGACGGCTGTTTGGCGTTGGCACGGTTGATTTGCCGTTGATACGTCCCTGTGATGTCTCACCTGAACGTCAGCCCGATGGACGCTGGTCGGCGGAGAAGGCACAAGAGATGATTGCGAACGCGCTACGCAAAGGCGGTCATTTTTTCGAATGGGAACACCAGACCTTAAAGGGTAAGCGCTTTGCTGCCGATGTCCTATTGACCCGCATAGGCTCAACCGAAAATTTTCAGGTGCAGGCTACCGTACGCAACATCAGCAAACGCACACGGGATGAAACCATGCTTCAGAAGACCAAGGATTTTCTCCATAACCTCCTGGAAACAGTTTCCGTGCGCATTTTTTGGAAAGATTGCGATTCGCGCTATTTAGGGAGTAATACTTTGTTTGCCAGAGATGCTGGCTATTCCAGTTCCGATAAGCTGATCGGCAAAACTGATTTTGATATGGTATGGAAGGCGCAAGCGACGGCGTACCGCGCCGATGACAAGCTCGTGATGGAATCCGCCACCGCCAAGCTCAATTTTGAGGAGCTTCAAACGACACCGGATGGCCGCACGATTTGGCTGAGAACCTCCAAGATGCCGTTGCGTGAGGGCAACCGGATTATCGGTGTGTTGGGTCTATACGACGACATTACTGCACTTAAAC
>CANNKH010000251.1 GCA_947504985.1 Methylococcaceae bacterium
CCGTAAGCGTTAAACTAAAATTTCTGACAAGAATTGTAGTACAGGGTTTAAATAATAAGCGTGAAATTGTTCATGCTATCGTTATTTAGCAGATGTAATGACCGATAGCTTCCAGTTATTGAGTTCACCCCGACAATGCGGAATACTTGACCACCCGATTACGCCCCGCCTGCTTGGCACGGTACATCGCCTGATCTGCGGCGGCGACTAGCTTGGATAGCTCCAAGCTCACCTGTTTAGAATCAGCGATGCCTATGCTGATCGTGCTGTGCAGAAGATTATCGTCAATATCCAGCGTCATGGCTTCATACGCGGTGCGCAAGCGTTCAGCCAGGATAAAGGCTTCTTCTTCGGTGGTAGAGGGTAACAACAAACAGAATTCTTCGCCGCCATAGCGAGCGAAATAATCACAGGCACGGATAGCATTCTGGATTACGGCGCTGAGGCGTTGCAAGACGACATCACCCACCGGGTGACCATAGCGATCATTAATCAATTTGAAATGATCGACATCAAGCATCATCACGGATACCGTCTCGCCATTACGCAGGCTGATTGATTGCAGTCGCTCGGCTTCGCGCTCAAGACTACGCCGGTTTAGCGCACCGGTCAGCATGTCGTGAGACGCGAGTTTATGCAAATCAGCGGCTAGTCGATAATTTAACATCAGCACAAAGCCGAAAGTCAGGCATAACATGGTGATGCTAGCGGCAAAAAACATCACCGGATTAATCGGTGAATGCGCATAAAGCCCCGCTGGTGCTGAAAAAGCCATGCCCGCCCTGACCAAAAATACGATTGTCTGTACGGCAAATGCCGCGCCGGTAAACCAATAGGCGGTTCGTAGTGGTGATTCTATGCGTACCAGCAAAGCACACGCACAAGCGGCATTCATTACTGCGAACACCAACGAATTAGCAATGATACGTGCGCCCACGTCAGGATGAATAACGGCAAACCAGAGGTTCTGTGCAATCACCAGTACGATAACAGGCATCCAAATTTGCCAATTGAAGCGCTCTTCTTTAAATACTTTGATACCGATTAATTGCAAAGCCATTCCTGTCGCCATCAGGGTAGCCCCCCCTGCGAGAACCCAACCGCTGCTAGCCGACGGTTGGGTATAAATAAGACTAAAACCCAGACTGAGGCTGATACACAAGCTAGCCAATGCCCATTGCCGCATACCGCGAATATTGCCTGCATGTAATCCTGCCAGTGCCAATAAGCCAGAGAAAAGTAGTGATAATATGGAGATCATCACCATCATCGTGCGAATATCGAGTGTATTCATTGGGATAGATCTTCCTCATCGTTTCGCATTGACAGATGTTTACACCATCGTTCCCTTGCTCTCTGGCGTACCCTCTAGGGCATGAATCACTGCCCACAGTTAAGAGATAAATGTTAATAATCAACAAATTAGAATTGTGTAGGTTGGGTTAGCGATGGCGTAACCCAACATTAACCGCACCGATGTTGTCGGGTTACGCTATCGCTAACCCGACCTACGGAAGAATATTTCACAAAAGAAAATATACAACCAATTGATTATTAACGTATATCACTTAACTGTGGGCAGTGATACCAGAGCGTGGGAACTATAGGCGAACGGTGGTGTATTTTTGCGGGTTGCCTTGCATAATTTATTTTATGCTCCTTATTGAGCAATATAACAATACCTTAGCCAAGCGGCAAGACTGATCTATTTGCTAATGGATCAAAAAGAAAGTACTTATTCAGTCCCCCTCTTTGACAAAGAGGGGTTAGGGGAGATTTTCTTTAGATAAATCCCCCTCGATCCCCCTTTTTCAAAGGGGGAAGTGAATACTTACAAAAGAAATGACTAGAATGGATAGAATACAGTAGGTTATTTTTTGCGAGTTGGCTTGCGTCTGATTATCTTGCGTATTTTGAGTAATGGCTCTAGGTTTTTTCTATAGACTTTTATCATTGCCGTTTAAACTGGTAGTTAATTATGGCGCTGTAGCAGGGTGATAGCAGAGATGATTAATGAAAACGTGGGAAGCACGAGTAAAACCGTACAATCAGTATTAAGGAATGAAATAAAACATCTGCCTTTGGTGCCATCGGCGGCTATCAAATTATTGACGCTGGCGAATGATGATAATGCCGCGCTTGACGATTTATCGCGCATTATAGAAACCGAGCCCACGCTAGCGGCTAAAATTTTACAAAATGTTAACTCAGCAGCGTATGGGCTTGCTAATAAAGTAACGTCTATTAATCGCGCCGTGAATTTATTGGGCTTTTCCGTCGTGCGTCAACTCGCACTTGATCTGTTGTTTTACGATCACCTGATTAATAATAAGACGGTCAAAAATAGTGCCAAACAAATGTTTGATCCTTTGTTTTTTTGGCAACACTGCCTGTTTGTGGCGTTGCTAAGCAAGCAAATTGCTAACACATTGCATCATCCCAATCCCGATTTAGTTTATACCGCAGGATTACTACACGATATCGGTAAGGTTGTCCTCGAATACTACGGACGAATATCCTACAGTGAATTTATTTCCACTCTCAATAATAGCGGGCATCCCATTATTGAAAATGAACGCCGATTTTTTGGTCTAAACCATGCTGAAATTGGCCATGTTTTTTGTTTGGAATGGCAGTTACCTGAGGCCATCACGGCGGTAGTCGCTTGCCACCACAACTTGCCTGATGCCCTCTCTCCTTTTGCCGAGTTTAAAACAGAAATAGCCATTGTTGCCTTTGCCAATTACGTTGCCTGGATGCAAGGCATTAGCTCATTTGCTCAAGAAGGTAATCCAATTCTACAGAATTCAGTGCTAAATACATTTGATTTCAATGTATTGGATATAGATAACTTACTGCAATGGGTTGATACACAAATGCAGAGTACGCGTGAGTTTTATGGCATCCAATTTCCCAGTGTCAATAAACTACGCGCAATTTTGGTTAAAACAGCTATTAATTTAAGCCAAGGCTGTTTGATTAATAGCGATCCAAATGCTGCCCAAGCGCATCAAAAATTACTTCCCAGTTTGACGGTTCCCCATCAAAGTTTAGATCCAGACGAATTCGTACCAAGAACGCTGGAAGCAATTCAAATGGCATTTTCTTTTGACCGTTGCTTGATGCTCAATATTGATGCCAAGCATCGCTGTCTAAAGGCCGCCTATTGGTGGCCGAAATCGATACCACTGGAAGTACGACAATTGCTTGAAATAAATATGGGACAGCTTTCAGGACATTTTCTACAAGGTCTGCGCGAGAAAAAACCGACCATTATTAAGGAGACCTTGCCGCCTAATGAAGCCTTGCTTCAACAATTAGGCATCACTGAATTTCTGATGGTGCCGGTAACCAATCACAATCGTCTTATTGGGTTACTTTATGCTGATAATTGGATTTCTAACATCCCCTTGCCGCCACAGTTACCCGCTGAAATTGAGCCTATTGCGAATGAGTTAGGGATTGCTTTATTTAATGCGAAACAATACGACACGCAAAAAAGGTGCGCACAACTTGATCCCTTAACGCAGTTATCCAATAAGAGAATGATTGAGGATTTTCTCACGCAAGTGTTTAAAGAAAATAAAACCCAGCTTGGAAAAATAGCCGTTGGTTTTATCGATATTGATAAATTTAAGCTATTCAATGATCTTTGTGGGCATCAGGCTGGCGATGATGTTTTAAAAATTGTTGCTGATATTATGCGTAGCTTGACGCGACCGGGGGATTTTATAGGCCGTTATGGTGGCGAAGAGTTTTTATTTGTGCTCAAAAATACTGATCAGAACGGTGCTTACGGTTATGCTGAACGCATAAGAGTTGAAATTGAACGTCGAGGTAAAATTTTAAGCCAACGATTTCATGATCATGCGCTGACAGTCAGTATCGGTGTGGTTATGTACCATCAGAGCTATTCAAATTATACGCAAATAATAGAGCTTGCCGATCAGGCAATGTACCGTGCAAAAGAAGCAGGTAGAAATAAAGTGATTATGTTGGCTGATGGCGCAAAAAATTGCGATTATCAAACCTAGCCGCCTGTCGAACTTATTTGATTCTATTGCTGAGTATCCGCTGGACTGGGGCAAAATCGGTTTAGCATTATTCCCAATTTTTGCCAATCAAAGTAGGCACCTGGATCCGTTTTTCGTCCGGGTGCAATGTCACTGTGTCCAGTGATTCGGTTACGCGATAATCCAGGGTAGGCTTCAAGCAGAAGTGCAATTACTGTTGCAAGCTGTTCATATTGCTGGTCGGTATAAGCGATTACTTCTGTTCCTTCCAGTTCTATACCGATAGAAAAATCATTACACCGCTCGCGTCCACAATAATTTGATTGCCCAGCATGCCAGGCGCGTTTATCGAAGGGCACATATTGCACACAAGTTCCATCTCGC
>CANNKH010000252.1 GCA_947504985.1 Methylococcaceae bacterium
CCGATTGGCTGTTAATTTATCAACGGACTGATGACCGATTGGTTTTAGTTCGTACCGGTTCGCATAGTGAATTATTTTAAGTTTCACCTGCTGAAATAGGACTCAATAAAATGGGACAAGACGAATTTAAACAACTTCAACAAAAACGCCGCAACTGGGTAGAAGCTAACCGTGAGAATAATTTTGAGCAAGGAATTAACCACTTACTGATCGCACTGTATCCTGATAAGGCTCACTTTATCTACGAACTATTACAAAATGCCGAAGACGCGCAAGCGACTGAAATAACATTTTTCCTGACATCCGAAAAGCTAATAGTTAAACACAATGCTACACGTCCATTTACCGAACAAGATATTGAATCAATTACCAGTATCGGCAATTCAAATAAACAGAATGATTTTAATCAAATAGGCAAGTTTGGCGTTGGTTTTAAGGCAGTATTTAGTTATACCGACACGCCTATTATTTATTCAGGCGACTATGCCTTTAAAATTTATGACTTGATTGTTCCTGAATTAATCGCACCGCTTGAAGAACAATCAAATACCACCATTTTTGAATTCCCTTTTAACAATCTGAAGAAACCAAAGGAGCAAGCCTTTGAAGAAATTGCTAACGGTTTGCGTGATTTATCCGAGACTACACTGCTATTTTTAACGCATATCAAAGCCATCAATTGGCATAATGAAAACGAACCACCCAGTTATACCCATTTACATACGCACTCAGAACACCGCATTGAAATTGAAACATGTTTGGCTGGCGAAGAAATCAGTACCGCCCATTATTTGCGCTTCATGAGCCAAATCCCCGAAAAGCCCGCACATTTACAAGTGGGTTTGGCCTATTCGCTGCATCCTTACAAAGATAGCCACACTTTCGATAAAAAAACCAAAGGCTTAGTGTCCATCTTTTTTCCGGCGGAAAAAGAAACCTCTAATTTCAGATTCCATATTCACGCGCCTTTCGCCGCAACAGTAGCTAGAGACAGCATTAAGGATATTCCTGAAAATGCGGCTTTGATAACCGCCATTGCTGAGTTAGCCGTTAATTCACTGCATAGCATCAAAACAATAGGCTTATTAAACCGAGCTTTCCTTGACGTGTTGCCAAATAGCAAAAACGACATATCTGATCTCTATGCGCCTATCAGTGAACAAATTTGGAAAGCATTGCGAACTCAACCATTAATACCCACCTATGCAGGCGGTTTTTCGGCAGGCGAACAGCTTTATCATGCGACGAGTGACAACGGCGACAAACTTAAAAAACTGTTAGATAGCAAAGATTTAGGACTTTTACAAAATAGAGCCAATGAAATACTTGACTGGTGTCTTGATGTACCGGTAGACCTGCAATCAAAAGTTGGGATTAAAACCACCGATGCCGAACAGCTTATAAACAAACTGATAAACCCGCCTTTCACACTTTCACATTGGTTGGAACTGAAAGAAAACGCTTGGATGCAACAGTTTTACAGTTATTTACAACCGTACAACCACCAATTAAAGCAAACACCTTTAGTGCGATTAAACGACGGTTCTCATGTGCTTGCATCACAGGCTTATTTTCCCAGTGACGGCATTGTCGATGATAAGGACTTCCCTAGGGTGTGTGCCGCAACTTATGAATCCGGCAGCGAAGCACAGCAAGAAGAACGTAAACAAGCGCGAGAGTTTTTAAAAAATATAGGCGTACAAGACGTTAATGAACGCGAAAAAATTGGATCGATTCTAAAAAACTGGGTGAATAAAAAGCCTAGCGATAAAGAGTACCTAAAACATTTACGTCACTTTATTGATTACGCTAAGAAAGACGGCGATGTTCATATTTTTAGCGGGAAATGTATTTTTTGGGGTGATAAAGACGGTACAACCTATTGGTGCAGGGCTGAACAGTTATTTATAGACAGCCCATTACGTGAAACAGGTATTACACATTGGTTTGAAGATGAGCCAGATTATTATTTACTTTCCAAAACATACGCCACCATATCATCATCACTCAATATTGATGAGCTGGTTGATTTTGCTGAATGCTTAGGTGCTAGAGTGAGCGCAGAAGTTACTTACGGTGATATTCAATCGATTTTAAGGCGCTGGAAAACCACCAAACCAGATGAAGCGGAATATCTAAAATATTTACCGTATTTTATTTCGTCTCCCCATCATACTCTTTTTAAAGATCAAGCTATTTTTCGGGGCGACTCTAAAGACAACACAACCGATTGGTACACTGCTAAACAGTTATTTATAGACAGTCCATTGCGTGATACAGGTATTACACCTTGGTTTGAAGATGAGCCAGATTATTATCTACTTTCCAAAACATACGCTGCCTTTTCATCACTCGATATTGATAAGCTGGTTGGTTTTGCAGAAAAATTAGGTGCTAGAGTCAGCGCAGAAGTTACTTTGGAAGATATTAAAATTATTTTATCGCGTTGGAAAACAACCAAACCAGATGAAGCAGAATATCTAAAATATTTGCCGCAATTTATTTCGTATTCAAATAATGCGCATTTTAAATATGAAGCTATTTTCTGGGGCGATTCAAAAGACGGCGAAATTGATTGGTACACTGCCAAGCAATTATTTATTGATAGTCCACCGCGTGAGACAGGTATTACCGATTTTTTTAAAGACTTACCAAACTATTTTTTACTTTCAAAAAAGTACAATGACTTACCATCATTTGATGTTGATAGCTTGATTAATTTTGCTGAACGTTTAGGTGCAAAAATTGATACAGAAGTTACCCGTGAGGATATTCAAAATATTTTAAGCTTATGGGAAATAACTAAGCCCAGTGAAACGGACTACTTAAGATATTTGCCAAAACTTATTGCTTTTGGCAACCCTGAACTTTTTAAAAATCGAGCTATTTTCTGGGGCGATACCGTAAATGGTGAAACAAAATTGGTCAAAGCCAGCGAAATCTTCATAGATAATCCATTACAAGAAACGGGTATTTCAACTTGGTATGCAGACGAATGGAATCCCTATTTGCTTTCAAAAAGATACGCAGAACACATATCGTTTGATATTTCAAGTTTAATTGATTTTGCGAAAGAATTGGGGGCAAAAGATAGGTTGCCTATTATTGAAGTTCGTGCAAGCCATCAACAAGACTTGAAGAAATATTTTAAAAAAATTGATTATTCACCAGTCACAAGAGAAGAAACAATAGACAAAGATTGGTTCATAACAAATGATCAGTGGCGGGGGAATGATTTTGAAAATTGGTTAAGCCACCCATCAGAAACCAAAGCCTACGCAATTTGGATGACAATGTGTCACCCTTCTACAAAAGCAGAAGTTCTTACTGCTTTATATAAAAAAAAGATACCTTTATACAAAGCAGAGACACGGGATTCAAAGTTGGTTTGGACGTTACGGTCAGTCGATTGGATACCGCAAATCGAAGCAGACGTTACTACTTTCGTTACTCCCGCTAAAGCTATTCAAAACCTATTACCCGAAAAGTTTAAATACAATGACAGTAATGGTTGGTTGACGGCTATTGAGTTCGGTAAAGAAGAAAAAGCGCGAGCCGACGAAATACAGCAGCAAATTGCGAAGGAAAGCCACACATACCAAGAAAAAGCTAATACTGCAAGAGACAATGGTTTTGATTCACCAGAAGAGATGGAGGCAGCGGCGGCTTTAGTTCAAGAAGCAAAAAAACAAGGTAAATCTATAGAGGAGTTGAAGGCTGACTTAGCAAAAAATAACAATCCTGAATTACCCGAAGAATCTGTACCTAATCCCATACGCCGCCGCAAAGGTGTCTTGGAGCGCAGCGAAAACGCTCTCAGTAAAGAAAGCGTAATGCGCGAACGAGCTATTCAGCTTGGTATCGCTAACCAGATTGCTGAAGCCAAAGTCTACCTACGCACCAAATACACCAATACCAACCACGAACTGGTCTGCCAATGCTGCCAGCAAGAAATGCCTTTCAAAATCGGCGATGCCTATTATTTTGAAGCGGTACAGTGCATTAAAACGATTGAAAACCACCACATCGAAAACCGCTTAGCACTTTGCCCCACCTGCGCCGCCATGTACCAACACGCCCGCGCCACCGACGACACCGAACTCCGCCGCCTCATCGTCGAACACGATGCCCCTGATAATGCCAATTCGGTAGAAATCCCGCTAACTCTAGCCACCCAACCACACCGCTTGCGTTTTGTCGGCACACATTTTTTCGATTTAAAAACCGTGTTATCAACTCGGGAAAAAAAAAAGAGGGGCGTGCTGTTTATCCAGATGACTGAGCCGCTGTTTTATTTGGCAAACAAAAATAACATGTTATTGATATTTGTTGGCGTTGAAGTGGATTCTCGCTTTTGGCTTAAACGTTGACCCAGTGCGTGACATGTATAAAGGACG
>CANNKH010000253.1 GCA_947504985.1 Methylococcaceae bacterium
ACGCAGCAATGTTTGAATTTTTTGCCGCTACCGCATAAACATAATGCGTTTCTGTTTTGCATCATTGGTTGCTCGATAGCTGGGTAGAACTTGACGTTACCCGTTATATAAAACCAGCGGTTATCACTTTTTTGGAATCGACTTGTTTCGTTCATTACCCTTATTTCATTATCGAGCAAATAATGCGCATTGAAGGTGATGCTTCCTTTATGGTCTTTGATGCCACCCTTTTTTATAGCGATGATTTCCAATTTTAGCCACTGCGTTTTTTCATCAGAAAAATCAATGCTTGCAGGGCGTTGCGCACTATTCCAAGTCGCTAATAAATAAGCTTCGTTATGCAGGTAAAAAGCACTGAAACGCGAACGCATCAAGGCTTCGGCGGTGAGAGGTATGCTTGCTCCGCTATGGAAAAGACCACAGCATTGCACATAGGCGGAAGCAGAGCCACAAGGGCAGTTGATTGGAGTATTCATTTTGTAACTGTCGGTTTAGATAAGCGTCGGGCGAGTATAGCAAATCCGGATTATCTGCTCGATAGATTGCATTGCTGTTTTCGCTTTATTACAGTGTAGAGATAAAATGCTTAATTAAATGAATTTATATCACATTACATAAAAACGTTGGTTTATGAATATCGGCAAACTTTATATTATTGCTGCCCCTTCCGGTGCAGGAAAAACCAGTTTGGTTAAACAGCTACGAGCGGAGATAACTAATCTGGCTGTATCTATTTCCCATACCACGCGCCCGATACGTCCAGGTGAAACGCATGGGCTGGATTATTATTTTATACCTGTTACTACTTTTCAAACCATGTTGGAACAACGGGCATTTCTTGAACATGCACTGGTTTTCGATAATTTTTACGGCACGGCGCAACAGACGGTAGAAGAAAATCTCAATAAGGGGCTTGATGTGATTCTGGAAATAGATTGGCAGGGGGCTCAGCAAATTAAGAAACTATTGCCTGAAAGCATTTCTATTTTCATCTTGCCGCCGTCTACAGCTATTTTGCGGCAACGTCTCAGAAGCCGTGGGCAAGATGATGAGAAAACCATTGAGCGGCGTATGCGTGATGCGGTCGCTGAGATGCGCCATTATGATGAATTTGACTATTTGGTGGTCAATGATGTCTTTGAACAGGCGCTGATAGCGCTGAAAAGTATAGTTATCAGTCACCGGTTAACACGGGCAAAGCAACAATTCAGTTTGCAAAGGTTATTGTCTTCACTCTTGTCCTGAACACTTATAAAGATATTGTCTTGCAATGTCTCTACGATATTCAGCAGCGATGCTGACAACCCCCTTCCCACCTTATTTATATGACTATGACACATATTCCAACCGTTGGTTTTATTAGCTTGGGCTGCCCAAAAGCGTTGGTCGATAGCGAAAGAATTTTAACTAAACTCCGTTCTGAAGGTTATAACATTTCCCCAACTTATCAAGATGCAGATCTTGTGGTTGTCAATACCTGTGGTTTTATTGATGCCGCTGTAGAAGAATCATTGGACAGTATTGGCGAAGCCCTCGCTGAAAATGGTCGAGTGATTGTTACGGGCTGTTTGGGGTCGCGAGAAGCAGAAATTCGAGCGCGTCATCCGCAAGTTTTGAAAGTGACAGGTGCTCATGCGTTAGATGAGGTGTTAGCTGCGGTGCATGAGCATTTACCGCCCAGACATGACCCATTTACCAGTTTAGTACCACCACAAGGCATTAAGTTAACGCCTAACCATTATGCCTATTTAAAGATTTCTGAAGGCTGTAATCATCGTTGCACGTTTTGTATTATTCCCTCAATGCGTGGCGATCTGGTCAGCAGACCTGTTGACGATGTGCTGTTAGAAGCTGAGCGACTGGCTAATGCGGGAGTAAAAGAGCTATTAGTGGTTTCTCAGGATACCAGTGCCTATGGACTAGATATAAAGTATCACGGTCGTGACTGGAAAGGGCGCACTGTTAAAACTCGTTTCTATGATTTGGCCGAGGCATTAGGCGATTTGGGTATCTGGGTGCGTATGCACTATGTTTATCCTTACCCACATGTAGATGACGTCATTCCGTTAATGGCGGACGGGAAGATCTTACCGTATCTGGATATTCCATTTCAACACGCCAATAGCCGCATACTTAAATTGATGAAGCGTCCTGCAGCAAGCCAGAATAATTTGGAAAGAATTAAGGTGTGGCGTGATATTTGTCCTGATATTACCTTACGCAGTACCTTTATTGTGGGATTTCCTAGTGAGACTGAGCAGGAATTTGAAGAGTTACTGGCATTTTTGAGCGAAGCTCAGCTTGATAGAGTCGGATGCTTTGCTTATTCTCCGGTAAAAGGGGCTGTGGCCAATGATTTGCCGAATGCGATACCGGAGGCACTTAAACAGGAACGTTTGGCGCGTTTTATGGCACATCAGGCCAGCATTAGTGCTGAGCGTTTACAACAACGCATTGGCCGAATTGAGAGCGTTCTGATTGACGAGGTGGTTGAAGAAGGCGCTGTTGCAAGAAGTAAAGCGGATGCGCCAGAAATTGATGGTCAAGTGTTTATTGATGGGGCAATCCATCTAAAAGTTGGAGATTTTGTTGATGTGGAAATTGAAGAAGCAGATGACTATGATTTGTGGGGGCGTTTACTTTAGCTCTGAAAATCGCTAAGCCTTACAAACAAAAAACCCAGCTGTTAAAGCTGGGTTTTTTGATCTTAAAGCGTATTACTTAAAGTTCGATTGAACTAGAAACTTTTTGCTTAGAACCATCTGGATCATCCATACAGCCAGATAAGCCAACAACCATTAATGCCATAGCCAAAAGTGCTACAATCTTCTTCATAATATTATCCTCCAAAGGGGTTTTAAATTATTTTATTTATTGTGCGTCAATGTATGAAAGCACGGGCAATTTATATCATGACTGGAATTTCGATGCAATAATAAAACACGTCCACCAATTTTGAGGGTTTATAGTGAATTGATATTATTGGGTAATTCGTATGAAATGACATTATTGGTCCACTTTACTGTTCCGATGGTGGTCCATTTCGATGAAAAGTTAAGATGCAACTGATCATAGACCCAGTGCGAGGGGGCATCTATTTTCTTAAGCTTGATATGAAACACCGTATTATTAAGATTTAAACCAATTTGTTGTCCCCAAAAAGCAGTTACTTTCATAATAAATTTTTGTAGGCGTACCTTATTGATGGTTGGTGTAACCGCAATATTAGCCCACATCATCTGTATCCGCCCCCAATTCGGTGCTAATAATCGACCTTGCTCGTTAACAAAAGGTAACCATTGTTCCACACCATTTTGGTCTGTATAGGTAATCGCGATGATTCTATCGTAGCCTACAAAATGGTCGTGAAGATAAAGGGCGTGAGGCGCAATGCCAAGAAATGTCTGGGATACCGTTATAAGCGCATTACTGGCTTTGGATAGCGCATCAGTGAAAGCATTTTGCTGGGGATTAATATCAAGCCGATAAATAATACCGTAATGAATAGAGCTGTTTAATTGCAAGACAAGCAATGCAATGATGATCTTTGTTAGCTTCCTTGAGAACGCTTTAGGTTTTTGAGTGCCTGACATTTCAAAAAACTGATGATAAAAACTATTGTTTTCCAGTTTTGTTGAGATAAGACAGTCAGTTGAACAAGGCACGCGGAGCCGTGTGTCGGCGATCTGCCGATATTTCTTTGAGGCTATTTGGTATATTCCAGGTAGGCTTAAAATAATGCTGACGGGGAATAAATAGCGCATTTTAAAACCAATTTGAATATAGCTATCAAGCCCAGAATAAACGCAATTTCTGTTATCCAATGCGTAAAGATCAGTGAGTAATGTTTCTGAGTTAATTGCAGCAATCGCTGGATATTGTGCCGCATGTTCTTGTGCACTTTTAAAGTCGATGCCTTTGAAAATATCAAAATGATTAAGGATAAGCACGGTACGGTTGCATAAAGGGCAAAGCTGATCATAAAACACCGTCAGAGTTGGACGCTTTGCTGTCATTAATTTACCTATAGTTCGGTACCAGCTAAATGGAACCAACAAAGAGTAAAATATCAACATCGCCATCCCAAAAGGATAGATGTTTAGGGACAAGGTAATGCCCAGATGCAGGCCGATGCCGATGAATAAATAAACGATGCGTAAATAACGATGCCAGAAAAGGAATACAAACGTAAATTGGAAAACCAAAATGGTATAGCCTATGGTTTTTTGCAGTAGCTCATTATTCAAAAACAATGACATATCGAGTGCTGAAACGTAATAGGGTTGTGTTGATGGCAACCAAGCACCTAATCCATTGCGCCAATGTTCGGCAAACAATTTATGGATAGATGAATCGATATAAAGAAAGCCAAGGCAAATAGCAATCGGTAG
>CANNKH010000254.1 GCA_947504985.1 Methylococcaceae bacterium
CTGCGTGTTGTGAGGGCTAATGGTGATTGGGAAAGGTACTGGGACAATTTGTCTGCCGCAGTGGCTGCGTAGGCTTTTTATGGATTCCCCACACTTTTAATCACACCCTATCTGTGGTTACATAAATACGTATTAATCTAATCTGAAAACGCGGCAAGTTTCTCTCACAACACTTTGTTTTTATTAGCCGCTAGATCGTCAAGGATTTCTCTAAAGTGTGCGTATCCCTCGATATTTAATACGCCCACTTCATCTAGCACGCCTTTATAGTAAGCGGCGGCTCTGCCGCCTACGATGAGGGCAACATGATTCCCGATGAGCTTTTTTAGGCGTCTTATTTCTCTGGGGACGACCAAATCATCGCTACTAAAACTGATGCTAATGGTGACGGCGATGGCGTTAGTATATTTGGCGGCAGCCGCAATTTCTTCAGCAGGTAGATTGGCGCCCAGATAAGTCACTTGCCAGCCTTTAAGTTCAGCAATGATTGCCGCAAGCAATGCGCCTAACTCATGTAATTGGCCTATTGGCGTACTCACTATCATTTTGGGTGCATTTTCAGCATTGTTGGGATTGTTATTGCGCAAGATGTAGGTTAACGACCGAATGATTGATGAGGCCATGTGTTCATGAACCGGTCTCAGTTCGCCGCTACGCCAGCGGTCACCAATAATATTCAGTAAGGGGGTAAGCAAGTGTTCAATGAAGGCTTCAGTACCTAATTCGACCAGCGCGTTTTCAAAATGAGCTTCCAGTGCTTTGGCATCAAATGCAACAACGGCGGCATAGCATTTTTGAATATAATCTTCTGCAAGATATCTACGGTCACTGCTTTTGAGTATAGGCAATACCGTTGCTTCAGAAGCTGTTTCATCTTTCAGTAAGGTTTTTAACTCGTCGAGTGAATACTGGGCAATTTGACTAATACTATGCCCATTATTAGTGGCTTGGTTTAACAGTTTTAAGCGTGCAATGTCCTGATCGGTGTAAACACGGTGTCCTCCTGTGGTGCGCGTTGGCGTAACCGCCTGATAACGACGCTCCCAAGCTCTAACTAGGTCTGATTTAACGCCGGATCTTTTCGAAACCGTGCTGATTAAATATCGAGATGAATCGTCAGTAAGATTAGTCATGTGCTTCTTTACGTCAAAAATAAGGTATATCCTAGCATAGCTATACAAAAGCTTGACAATATTTGTACGGTCTCGGATTGGTATTGTACAAGGCGCTTGTAAGAAGGCAAGACTGGAGTGGCGAGGAAGGCGATAAAAAAATTGCAATTGGTAAACTTTGTCCGACAAAGCGCTCTAAGTAAACGATTGAATTAATTTATTCGATCCTTATATTCAAGCTATCTTTATTCAACTTTAAGGGTTTCATTATGATGCGAATATTTCTTTTTTTGGCAACCAATGCGGCGATATTGGTTGTAGTCAGTGTTATTTTTAATCTGTTAGGGTTAAAAAGTACGCTGGATGCGCAAGGCATTAATCTCAATCTTGACAGTTTGCTGGTGATGTCAGCGGTGATTGGTATGAGCGGCGCTTTCATTTCGCTAGTCATGTCAAAATGGTCGGCAAAACAGGCAATGGGCGTTATTGTTATTGAGCAGCCTCAAAATGGGACTGAACAATGGCTATTTGATGTGGTTGCCAGACAGGCGCAATTAGTTGGCATTGATATGCCAGAAGTGGGTATTTTTGACGCCCCAGAAGCTAATGCGTTTGCTACCGGTATGAGTAAAAACAGTGCGTTGGTAGCGGTTAGTACCGGATTGTTACAGTGCATGAATGCAGATGAAGTCGAAGCGGTGATTGGTCATGAAATGACCCATATCTCGAATGGCGACATGGTCACTATGGCGTTAATGCAGGGCGTGGTAAATACGTTTGTTTACTTTTTTGCAACGTTAATAGGTCATGTCGTTGATCGCGTGGTATTTAAAACCGAACGTGGTTATGGGCCAGCTTATTACATTACTCAGATAGTTGCACAGATTGCTTTGGGTATTCTTGCCTCGTTGTTGGTGATGTGGTTCTCTCGCTATCGTGAATTTAAAGCCGATGCCGGTGGTGCCAGACTCGCGGGACGCGAAAAAATGATCGCCGCATTACGGGCTTTACAACGTGCCCATGAAGCGCCTGAATTACCTGGGCAATTAGCCGCATTTGGCATTAATGGCGGCGGCGTCAGAACCTTGTTCATGAGCCATCCGCCATTGGAAGACCGTATTGCAGCGTTGCAAGCTAATCGCTAGTTAAGTAATGTCCATTTCTAAGCCTAGGCTACTTTTTTATTTTATATTCACAATGGAGGGTCGATGGCAATCGAAATAATTTCTGGTGAGCAAGCATGGGAGACATTGGAACGCAGTAAAACGGCGCATTGGCCTTCCCGACAAATGCCTGACCGGCTTTATCCGATTGCCACGCCGCTGGTGCAAACCAGCTTTCAGATTCAACCGGATGAAAAAGTATTTTGTATTGGCTCCTGTTTTGCCCGCGAAATTGGTGAAGCGCTGCAACGGCTGAATTTTAATGTGTTGTCTATTTTTCAGGAGCTGCGCCAATCGCCGCTGCGCAAACGTTCCGATGATAATCTGTACAATAAATACAGTGTTGCCTCAATTTATAATGAACTTTATTGGGCATTTCATCCTGACAGCTATGATCACGACAAGGTTTTCATTGAAACTGGCGACAAACGTTTGCAGGATTATCAATTAACAGGTTCTAATTATGCCGATGAACCCCATGTTGCCCAGCAGTTCCGTTTAGAATATAACAAGGCATTTCAATCGGTTAAAGAAGCTGATGTGTTGGTGTTGACGCTGGGATTAAGCGAAGTCTGGTTTGATACGCACACAAATTTGTATCTGAATAGGGCGGTGTCACGCGCTATGCTGAATTTGTATCCTAACCGTTTTCAAGTGCATGTTTTTGATTATGGACAAACGGCCAAAACACTGGAAGATATTTATGCGCTGCTTCAGGCGCATTTAAAACCAGACTTTCGGCTATTGGTTACCGTGTCGCCCATTCCGCTGTTTGCCACTTTTCGCCAGCAAGATATATTGGTTGCCAATGCTTATTCCAAAGCGGTGTTGCGTACTGTTATTGACCATTTTTTGGTCAATAAGACCAATGTCAATTATTTTCCCAGCTATGAATTTATCACGCTTAGCAATCCTGCGTTGATATGGAATGAAGATGATTTTCGCCATGTTAATCGTGCTTTCATTGACTATATTATGGGTAATGTTATGGCGCAATTTATGGCGTCACCCTCCGCAGCACTGGCTGAGACCAATGCTATAGCAAAAGCAACCGCTTTATACCAAGGCAATTTTTTTACTGAAGCAATAGCTGTGCTGGCGCCCTTTATCAAGCAAAAAGGCACGGTGCGACCTGAATTATTGTTGCTGTGGGGTGCCATCCGTTTGCGTGTGCATGGCAAATATAAAATGCTGCTCATTGAAGGCTTGACCTATCTTCGTAGCAAAATCTCGATTGGATCATGGCAACTATTGCGTGATGCCGTGCTTGGTTTCCGCAAAATTTCTACCCGGGATTTTATAGGCTATATAGAAAAGTGGGATGGTCATGTTTTAACGGGCTGGGCGTGTTGCCTTGGACGTGACATCTCCATAAAAGTGAACGTCATTGTCGATGATCATGTGTTAATGACGGTGTTGGCGGACATGCCACGCGCTGATGTCGCGGCGATTTATGGTGATAAACAGCTCAGGTGTGGTTTCCGCTTGACCCTGAGTAGGGCAGAGCTGTCCAGTGATACCGTGCGGGTAGCTTTTGCTGATACTGGGGGCGACTTGCGCCATAGCCCATTGCTGCTGTCGGCGTATGATAAAAGTCAGTTAAAAGGGGAGTAGTTGCAATGTCTTACACGGAACCAAGTCTGCGCTATAAGCGTAACTCATGGAGCATATACCACTGCTCAAGATTATCCATCAGCCACGCTTCAAGCTGTTGATCCAGATTTTCAAAAGCTTCTGCAAAAGCGTTGTCACCGGTTTCGACTGTTAAAGCGTTCCCTAGTTTGATCGAGAAGTTTGAGGCAGCTTCTCGTCGAGTCCAGATTGGAATAATAGCGGCTTGATAACGCTGTGCGAGGCGCACAGCGAAGGATAAGTTGCTGTGTTGGGTTTTGGCTTTACGACCAAAACGAGGAACATTAACTTGATTTTTTTTAACTTCATCAATAGCTATCCATAACGCGCCCTTATCAGCCAAGTGCTTGCAAATTTGACGCATCGCTGCCGGATTGCTTTCAACAAGTTTTATCGCGCCCATACGTTCACGCGAGAAATGTGCAATTCGGCGGGCAAACCGGTTTCTTTCTGGCATATAGAGCGC
>CANNKH010000255.1 GCA_947504985.1 Methylococcaceae bacterium
CAAACCTATCGCCATCCCGACAAAATTATTCCGGTGTTTAATACCCCGCTGGTTTTTGATTATTTCCGTAATAACGGTTATTTCAATAACGGACACATCATGACGCCTTCGATGAATCCTGTTTTCAAAAAAGCCATCAACCACGGTACACCGAAAGAAAAAATTGTTTTGCTTTATAACCGGCCTATGATTGAAAGACAGGCATCATCATTACTCGACCTTCTCGTTAACACAGTCATCGCTGCCGATCCCGAGTTTTGGGCTGACTGGCAATTTCTAGCCATAGGCGACACCAGCATCAACGCAAACACCTTCCAGGCCTGTCCAGCTATCGAGGTATTAGAATCCTTATCCAAATCGCAGTATGCCGAGTTGGCATCGAGAGCCGCACTAGGCCTTTCATTAATGATCTCGCCAACGCCCTGCTATCCCGCTATGGAAATGGCTGCTGCCGGCGTCCTGGTATTGACCAATAGTTATGCCAATAAAAATATGTCCTTAACTCATGACAATATCACCAGCTTTGAGCTATTTGAAATCGACAGCATGGCAGCACAATTCAAACAGTTGGCAGACAAATGGGCGGCACAACCGGCCATAGGCTGGCATGGAAAACCCGGTATTGACTGGTATTACGATGAGACAAATCATTTACATAAAGTCAGTGCGGCAATTGCTGAGCAAATAAGTACCACGTTGTTTCTGTAAATAACGTGTTTTAGTAGTCGATGCGAAAATTGTGTTGTAGCCTTCGCTGGATGCCATGACTGCCAGTCCTTTGAGGACTTGGTCATTATATTGCCAAACGGTATCATGCTCATTCCTTAGCGATATGATCCTAGTAACTATCCCGCCTTAATTGATAACGATGAGCTTATTATTGGCAATTACCGAGCCTTAACTTTTGCCCTGTTAAGTCGGTGACTGTTATAGGCTATACTTTCAACATTCTGTCAGATTTTTTATTCAACTATTCAACCCTCACATGAATAAATCGCTTTTTTCTTTATGCCTATTGGCAAGCCTCCTCCTCGCCTCATGTTCGACCCTATTAAACAACCTGCCCGGTGTCTATAGCCTGGAAATCCAGCAGGGCAATATTGTCGATCAAGCCATGATTGATCAATTACGACCGGGCATGAACAAACGCCAGGTGCTTTATATTATGGGCTCACCGATGCTAATCGATACTTTCCATCAAAAGCGCTGGGATTATGTTTATTCAGACCAACCCAGCGGTAACAAGGACAAAGTACAAAAAAGAATTACACTGCTTTTTGATAACGACCAGATCGTCGGGATGCAAGGTGATTTAAGACCCAGCGCCGTTCCCGTAGTGAAATCGTCAAACGAAGCCACTGTGGATATCCCCAAGCGCGACCTTGATAAAACCTTGTGGGAAAAAATCACTGGACTACTGGGCTATAGCGGCAACGATAACGGTGTTAAAAAAGAGCCTGCTAATTCAAAACCGGCTGATGTCAACAATGATACGCCGCATTAAATAATAGCTTGGTTATCTACCTCGCCTTCATTCTTTATTGGCATAACCGTTCCTTAGATTGTTCAAGGACGAACCATTAGGCCATTTATTAAAACGTCCAACATGAATCCCCCCATTACTCATCTTGATGACCTTGTTTTCGATAACCGTTTTATCAAAGAACTGCCTGCCGATCCTGAAACCGGCAACCAACGTCGCCAAGTCTTTGAGGCCTGTTATTCCTATGTATCACCTACACCAGTAGTCCAACCAGAGCGTGTCGCCTATTCGCGAGATATTGCACATAGTCTGGATTTATCTGAAAGCGTCTGTGCATCTGATGAATTTACACAAGTATTCTCAGGCAATCGCTTGTCGGCAGGTATGCAAACTTATGCCACCTGTTACGGCGGCCATCAGTTTGGCAACTGGGCGGGACAGCTTGGCGATGGACGCGCCATAAATCTCGGTGACGTCATCAATCGACGCGGCGAACGCTGGGCATTACAACTAAAAGGGGCAGGCCCTACCCCTTACTCGCGTAATGCAGATGGTCTTGCCGTCTTGCGCTCATCGGTGCGAGAATTTTTATGCAGTGAAGCTATGTATCATCTGGGCGTGCCAACCACGCGGGCATTAAGTTTAGTATTAACCGGTGAATCCGTGGTTCGCGATATGTTTTATGACGGTAATCCAGAAGTCGAACCTGGCGCCGTTGTCTGTCGCGTTGCCCCTTCATTTACCCGTTTTGGACATTTCCAGATTTTTACAGCACGTCAAGATATAACGCGACTGAAACAATTGGTTGATTACACCATACGCACCGATTTTCCGCATTTACCCACGCCATCGCCCGCCGTTTATTTAAGCTGGTTTGCAGAAGTCTGCCGCAGAACAGCGGACATGATTGTTCATTGGCAACGTGTTGGTTTCGTACATGGCGTCATGAACACCGACAATATGTCAATATTAGGCTTAACTATTGATTACGGCCCTTATGGCTGGCTGGAAAATTTCGACCTCAATTGGACGCCAAACACCACAGATGCGTCAGAGCGACGTTATCGTTACGGCAATCAACCCGCCATCGCTTTCTGGAATCTGGGACAGCTCGCCAATGCCATTTACCCGCTGTTAGAGTCACAAAATCTTGCGTCTTTGCAAGCCGCATTAACTAGCTATAAAGAAACGTTTGAACAAGGCTGGCAAGCCATGATGGCAAACAAACTGGGGTTAAACGCTTTTGACACAACAACAGATCATGCCCTCTGCACCGATTTATTCACGCTATTACAGTCGGTTGAAACGGATATGACGATTTTTTTCCGTCAATTAGCAAGATTATCGTTAAACACCGCGGCGGATAATGACGAACTAATCCACCCATTGACAGCCGCTTATTATGTCCCGGAACAACTGACACCCGCTTATTACACCCAATTATGTGCCTGGCTAAAGCGTTATATTAAACGTGTGCAAGCAGACACCCTATCCGATGAGGAACGCCGCACACGCATGAATGCTGTCAATCCAAAATATGTATTACGCAATTACCTTGCGCAACTTGCTATTGACAAGGCGGAACAACATGATTTTTCTATGGTGAACGAATTATTAGAATTATTACGCCACCCTTATGATGAGCAACCGGATAAAGAAACGTATGCGAGCAAACGCCCCGACTGGGCCAGACAACGTGCTGGATGCTCCATGCTGTCATGCAGCTCCTGAAGCCTTGTAGTAGCCGCTGTTGACTGGGGAATGAGTACGACACACCCGAACATAATGACTGCCAGTCCTTTGAGGACTGGCAGTCATGGCATCTACAGATGCTTACAGTACACACCAGACAGTTGATTTGTATCCATTTTTTAACCATTCGGCACCAAGGCAACCGCTTGGCTGAGCGGAGTCGAAGCCCGCAATTTAAGTCAACAGCCATGCGTCTAACGCCCGCATAATAGTCAAGCTTGCTTGCGTTATCGTAAATATCGGGTAAATAGTTCTTGAACGCTATGTTGTTTGGGTGGCTAATCGGGTGTAGGTTTAAATTCAATAATATCGTTTATAAAGCGTCCAACTCATATTAGGAAAATTGACCATGAAAAATCGAATCGATACCCGTATTCAGCCCTCCGAAATTACACCGCGTGAATGGTATAACCGAAGACAATTTATGCAACTGGCTGCAGGTGCCGCATTAACCGGCCTGTTGCCAAAACAACTGCACGCTGCCGATACGCTTGATGCCACTAAAATAGCTGCTTATACCTTACCCGACGACAAAACGTCGTTCAAAGACATCACACATTACAATAACTTTTACGAATTCAGTACCAACAAAGAAGACCCTGCCGACCTAGCTCATACCCTTAAAACGCGTCCTTGGACAATAACTGTTGAAGGCGAGGTACATAAGCCCAAGGTTTTCGATATTGAAGAACTGCTTAAACTGGCAGCGATGGAAGAGCGCATTTATAGACTACGTTGTGTTGAGGCGTGGTCTATGGTGATTCCGTGGATTGGCTACCCGCTAGCGGAATTAATTAAACAAGTCGAACCAACGGGAAACGCCAAATTTGTCGAATTTACAACGCTGCACGATCCCATGCAAATGCCTGGGCAACGCTCATCGGTGCTGGAATGGCCTTATGTAGAAGGCTTGCGTATGGACGAAGCCATGCACCCCTTAACCTTACTCACTTTCGGGCTTTACGGACAGATGCTCCCCAACCAGAACGGCGCGCCAATACGCGTCGTCGTCCCGTGGAAATATGGCTTTAAAAGTCCAAAATCTATCGTAAAAATACGTTTTGTAGAAAAACAACCCCTTTCTGCC
>CANNKH010000256.1 GCA_947504985.1 Methylococcaceae bacterium
AGTGCGGGAAAATTACCGTATTGGGGTGCCCAGCGAGGGGTTATATACAGAAATCTTTAATTCGGACTCCAGCTATTATGATGGCTCTAACATCGGCAATGCCGCTATCTGGGCGCAACCCATGCCGTGGATGAATCTGCCCCATTCGATTTGGCTGACTTTGCCGCCTTTGGGGGCGTTGGTGTTGAAGGTTGGATCTTAGGCATAAGGAAGGCTCAAAAATATGGAAATGGCTATGAAAAAAATACTTTTTGTTACTAGCGAAGCACATCCTCTAATTAAAACCGGCGGCCTTGCTGATGTCTGCGGCAGTTTACCCAAGGCATTAGCAGAATTGTCACAAGATATACGGCTGATTATGCCCAATTATCAAGCCTTAAAAACGACGGAAAAGGTGCGTTTTCTTTGTTCCCTGCGCATTGATAATCGTGATGTCAATATGCTTGAGACTCGTATGCCTGACAGTGATGTAATCGTCTGGTTGGTTGATTGTGCCGAATTTTTCAATTATCCAGGCAATCCTTACACTGATGAAAACGGTAATGCTTGGGCTAACAACGCTGAACGTTTTGCGTTATTTTGCCGCGTTGCCGTGGTCTGCGCGATGGATAGAATCAATCAGGACTGGAAACCTGATATTGTTCACTGCAACGATTGGCAAACAGGGCTGGTTCCAGCTATTTTGTCACTCGAAGAAGATCGACCGGCAACCGTCTTTACGATACATAACATGGCTTACCAAGGCCTATTTCCCGCTAGTCATGTCGTATCATTAAACCTGCCCGGACAATTATGGCATCAAGATGGTCTGGAATTTAACAACATGCTGTCTTTTATCAAGGGTGGTCTGGCTTATGCTGATCGCATCACTACCGTCAGCCCTACTTATGCTTTAGAGATTCAAACGCCTGAATTTGGCTACGGCCTTGAAGGCTTATTAACCTATCGGAACGAAGCCTTAGTCGGCATCATTAACGGCATTGATACGGATCAGTGGAATCCTAAAACTGACACTTATATCAATAGAAATTTCGACATAAAAACGCTCGCCAAGAAGCAATTCAACAAAACAGCTTTGCAAAAAAAATCTGCACTTCCGGCCAACGACCAAGTGCCTGTGGTAGCGCTTATCAGCCGATTGGTTGAGCAAAAAGGCATCGATATGGTGATTGATTGCTTGCCCGAAATGATGACAATGCCAATGCAATTTATATTGCTCGGTGCCGGCGATAAAGATTATGAAAAACGGCTACAAAATCTGGCTCGCTTATATCCTGATAAAATTGCCCTAACCATAGGCTATAACGAGGCGTTGGCACACACCATTGAAGCAGGCGCCGATATTTTTCTGATGCCATCACGCTTTGAACCTTGCGGCTTAAACCAAATGTACAGCCAACGCTACGGCACCCTTCCCATTGTCAGAAAAACTGGCGGCCTTGCTGATACGGTTATTGATGCCATGCCGGAAACGATAGCGAATGGCACAGCAACCGGAATTGTCTTTAACGAAGCTACAGCAGGTAGTTTAATTGAAGCCATCAAGCGGGCTATGCTGCTATACGCCAACCGCGATGTCTGGAATAAGATGCAAATCGATGCCATGCAGAAAGATTTTTCGTGGCAACGTAGTGCCGAACAGTATCTGGCTTTATACAACAGTATTTAACTGGTGTCTGATGTAGAGGCGCAATAGTTGCGTCTCTACGCACCAGAAGATAACCATTGATATTAGGAAAGCTTTGGTATTCATCCCCCTCTATCTATCAGTGGCTTTATCATCCGACAGATGGGGTTGGCTGTAGATTGCAATATGAAAACGATTAATTCAAACAAAACCCACGTTGTTCAACTTTGTCTTGCCGCATTATTACTTTTCACTCCACTAGGTCATACTGAGCAGCTAAGCGCTACGCCTTACCGACCAACACTATCCAACCCCGCCGAGCTGTCTGCCTTACGGCATTTTGAAGTCGAATTTGGGGCACAACTCAATCAACCGGGCAATCAGGAGCAACGCAACAGTTTGCCTTTTTTGATCAAATATCCTTTTCATGAGCAATGGAGCTTACTGGTTGGAGGCGAAGCTTGGCTGGAAATAAGCGATGCTAGCGGCAGTAACCATGGGTTTGGTAATACGGCAGTTTTATTAAAACATTATCATCCACTTAGCGAAACGCTAGCGGTTGGTTTTGAAGCTGGGGCACTTTTGCCGACAACCGGTCAACCGCTAGGGCAAGAACGTACAGATTATCTAGGCAATTTAATCATTAGCAAAGACATTAACGCGTTACGCATTGATGTCAATGCAGGCATAACCCGTCAAGGCTATAAAGAAGCCAACATCGACCGTCACTTCTACAATTGGGCGTTAGCGACGTCACATCCACTTACCGAACGCTGGGGGATTGCTGGAGAGTTCTCAGGTATTTTCTACCCACAACAACAATCCACCAGCCAATTCTTAGCTACGCTCAATTACGCATTAACACCGCAACTGATATTGGACTTTGGTAGTACAGTTGGCCTTACAGACGTTAGCGATGATTACACGGCTTTTGCAGGATTTGTATTATTGCTGGTGCCTTGATTATTTGGCTTTAATTCACTTTTGATGAGAGCGAATTTGCTAACCAGATTAAATAGCGCAGTGGTGAAAGGTCACTACTGTTGACTTAACGATAATAAATCCAAAGTAACCGTTCGCTGAGCTGAGCCGAAGCGGACAGCAGGCTTGGCTTCTGGCTTCGGCTCCGCTCAGCGAGCGTAGAGGTAGGTAAACAATTACTTTCTAGCCTCGATCAATTTAATCATGTCGCTGCTACGTTCATCAACGCGTACCCACTCAAAGGCGCACGACTGAACATTTTTAACCGTATTGCGATTAATATTTGCGCCAACTAATCCAACTACCAGCGGGTTAACCAGATTCATTATCCAAGCCATTACTGGTTTTGAACTCAACACATGTTCCAATAAGACCACTTGCCCGCCCGGTTTACAGACACGGTAAAGTTCTTTTAAGCCTTTTAGCGGCATCGGCACCGAGCAAAAAACAAAAGAAGCAATAACCGTATCAAAACTGTTATCGGCAAAATATAAAGATTGCACATCCATGACCTCTAACTCAACAACAACCTGTTTCCGATCTCGTTTGATTACTGCCTGTTTGAGCATTTGTGGGCTGAAATCAATCGCGGTTATTCGGGCATTAGCGGGATAATATTCAAAATTTTTACCCGTTCCGACACCAATTTCAAGAATATGCCGACTGTCTTGATCCACTTTATCCCAGAGCCGTTTCCGCCAGCGTTTGAAAAACAAGCCTTCCATAACGGCTTCCATAATTTCAAAATAAGGCGCTATCCGGTCATAGCGTTTTTGTATACTTACACTGTCTGGTTTCATAACGGCTGTGCTATAGAGTGGAGGCGAATTTCTAGCTGCATAGTCCAGCGCAAACTTACAGCATTTTCAATCTTTATTTGCTGATATTGTACAGATATTGCATTGCAAGGTCTCTACGCTTGCATGTTCGAGACAGGGCAATCGCGCTTAAAAGTGCTTGAAAATATAATTTAGATGAAGTAACAAGGCTATCATTTTGATTTTAAATGACAGCCAAACCAATGCCTTCCATTATCCATCATTTTTCAAGCATTAAAGCCCCCCAGGGCAAGCGCATATAAATGTCAGGTTGAAAAAATCACATTTTCCCTAAATTGATCGCTTAATGCCGCCTTAAAGCGTTTACGCTTGATGCTCAGTTTTTAGCAGGTTGATGGCAAGTTGGCGGACTACGTTAAAGTTTTCAGGCGCACTAAATCGGACACACAATCTAAAATAATCTGAAATTAGAGAGAGTGTCGAAAATGGATCAAGGAAAATCAAAACCAAAAATATATAGTGCCGAATTCAGAGAATCCTCGGTGAAACTGGCGATAGGTTCAGATAAGCCGATTACCCAGATAGCCAAGGATTTAGGCGTTAATCCCAATACGCTCCCTACATGACTTGGCAGGGGTTAGGTGCAAGGCTTATTGCGGTGGATTGCTAACGCGAATCCACCCTACAGCTCTGTAACCCGTTTCAGAAAAGCGATGCTTGCCTTCTGCCGCACCACGCCATCATTCTTGGTGGTGTAAGTGCCGTCTTTGGTAATGTGGTTATCCAAAGATTGATAGCAAGGACAGCGGCATCTAGGGCAAAATAGCGTTGATTCAATATTAAGTGGGGTGGGGGCGGGGTTCATGCCATAAGTGCTGCAAAGTTTGGCACTGCACTATGTCAAAAATCGCTAATGAATGCCA
>CANNKH010000257.1 GCA_947504985.1 Methylococcaceae bacterium
AACACCATAACGGCACCAGGTGCTACCGACACAAGATTTCACCGTGCGTAACGATTTACCGTAAGCGTGACCGGATTCAAAACCGGCGGCGATCAATTCTTTCCAGATGTGCGGCAATTGGTCAACCCGCGCGCCAAACAAATCCACGCGCTGACCGCCGGTAATCTTGGTATAGAGCTGGTATTTCTTAGCGATTTGGCCCAGCACGATCAGCATATCAGGACTGATTTCGCCGCCGGTAATACGCGGAACGACAGAATACGTGCCGTCTTTTTGTATGTTTGCCAGAAAAGCATCATTGGTGTCTTGCAGGCCAAGATGCTCAGTCTTCAAGATGTACTCATTCCAATACGACGCCAAAATTGACCCGACGGTAGGCTTGCATATTTCACAACCCTTGCCTTTGCCGTGTTTTTCCAACAATTCGGCAAAGGTCTTGATGTCTTCCACCCTAATTAAATGATACAAATCCTGGCGCGTATAGGGGAAATGCTCACATAAGTCGGTATTGACTTCATAGCCGTGTTTCGCCAGTTCAGCGTTCAATACGGCTTTTAGTAACGGTACACAACCGCCGCAGCCGGTGCCTGCTTTCGTTTCTGCTTTGAGGGCATTAACGCTCAACGCGCCCGCTTCAACCGCGCAGCAAATCGCGCCTTTGCTGACATCGTAACAAGAGCAAATTTGTGCTGATGCCGGCAGCGCATCCGGTCCCAAACCGACCGACTCATCGGAGCGGTGCGGCAGAATCAGCGCGTCTGGATTTTCCGGCAATTCGATGCCGTTCAGACAATACTGCAATAACGTACTGTAACCGGAGGCCTCACCCACCAGCACCGCACCAAGCAGTTGTTTTTTATCGGCGCTAACCACCAAGCGTTTATATATTTCCTGTTCGCCGTTTTGGTAGGTGTAAACCATCGCGCCCTGCGTTTTGGCATGGGCATCACCAATACTGGCGACATCCACACCCATCAACTTCAGCTTGGTGCTCATATCGGCGCCGGTAAAGCTGGCGGTTTCACCTGCCAAATCTGCGACCACCGTCCGCGCCATCGCATAGCCTGGCGCGACCAAACCGTAAATCATGCCATTCCACAATGCACATTCGCCTATCGCATAAATCGCCGGATCAGCCGTTTTGCACTGGTTGTCAATTACAATGCCGCCACGTTGCCCGACGTCCAAACCGCAGGCGCGGGCAATGTCGTCACGAGGACGTATCCCGGCTGAAAACAGTACAACATCGGTTTCCAATTCCTCGCCATCGGCAAAACACATTTTATTCACGCACTGCTCGCCATCGGTAATCAGGCTGGTGTTTTTGCTGGTATGCACGGTGACGCCTAACGCTTCAATCTTGCGCCGTAGCATGGCGCCCCCCGCCTCATCAATTTGTACTGCCATCAAACGCGGTGCAAATTCGACAATATGCGTTTGCAGGCCAAGATCTTTTAATGCCTTAGCCGCCTCCAAACCCAACAAGCCACCGCCGACGACGGTACCGATTTTGCCGGTTTTTGCCGCCGCAGACATGGCTTCCAAATCTTCAATAGTCCGATAAACCAGGCATTGCGGACGGTCATGCCCCGGCACCGGCGGCACAAACGGATAAGAGCCGGTCGCCAGCACCAGTTTGTCATAAGGTACGATGATGCCTTTTGCCGACGTAACCGTTTTGAGTTCGCGATCAATAGCCACGGCTTTATCGCCCAAATGGATTGTAATGCCGTTGTCTGCAAAAAAACCGTCTTCAACTAGCGATAAATCCTTCGCGGTTTTGCCGGAAAAAAATTCGGACAGATGCACACGGTCATAAGCCGCTCTGGGTTCTTCACAGAAGGTAATGACCTCATAATCTGCTTTTGCAGGGCTTGCCGCTAATCCAGTCAGAAAATGCTGACCCACCATGCCATTACCAATCACTACGATTGTTTGTTTCATAACTACCTCTACAGGCTTTTTGTCGGGCGTGATTAAAAGTGCGGGGTACTTGCAATTTTGATGACGCAGCTGTTTGTCAGGCAAAAAAAAAGGCGTCGTAGCGCCAATGCTGTGCATTGGTGCTAAGACGCCTTTGTCTGATCAGTTCAGCGTTGAACTGAGAATATTGCTCCTACGCTGGAGTTTAAATAGTAATAAGCAATTGGTATGCCTAATAAGATATTTGCTTATTATAATCTTTGTAAGTATTCAGTCCCCCTCTTTGAAAAAGTACCCAAAGGGCATAAAAGGGGTTAGGGGAGATTTGATTAGATACGCCCCCTCGCGTTGCTCTCCCCCTCAATCCCCATTTTTCAAAGGGGGAGGTGAATAGATTACCAATCTTTCAATAGGCTATGAAATCAGTGCGGTAAGCAATTTTTAGTATAAAAGGCTTAACGCAAGTCAGCGCCATGGATTAATTTATCTGTGATAGACGCCTTATTTTTGTGCAATGAAAGGCCGTTTTAGTGCATGGAAGGCACCGAAGTCATCATAATTATTTTAGTGACGACATTCCGTCCTACCCAGCCAAAATAATTATCTATAATGGTGCGTAAATTGCCTTCTTATTAACTCCTGCTAAAACTGACGCTATAGGTTGAACATGCTCAATATCGTTTTGATCGAAAGCGATCTCAAAAGTACCCTGCTGGAAGACGGTTTGCAGCATTGCGGTTTTAAATGTCTTAAAATTCAACATAACGCCTCGTTTTTAGAGCAGTTAAAAAGTACCGTTGCCGATGTGGTTATTTTTAATCTGGATAGCCCATCAGAAAAAATTCTCGCTGATTTACAGCAGCTTAACCAGCATTTGCCATTGCCCGTTGTTATGTTTACCTCTGACGGTCATGTTGACACGATTAATCAAGCCATCAACGCCGGTGTCAGTGCCTATATTGTTGATGGACTTGATCCAGTCCGTCTTGCCAGTATTGTTCATGTGGCTATTGCCCGTTTTAAGCAACAGCAAGCCTTAAAAAATGCCCTGGAAGAGGCAAGAGTACAACTGGAAGATCGCAAACAAATTGATCGTGCCAAAGCCATTTTGATTAAAACCCGAAACTTTACCGAAAACGAGGCCTATCACACGCTAAGAAAATTGGCGATGGATAGAAATATTACCTTGGGCGAAATGGCTAAAAATGTCATTGCTATGGCTGATTTGCTCAAATAAACCACCTTTAACATCAATGCTGATATGAAAACGTTTATCAAAGTGACTGAAATATGGATTCCTGACAAGGAACGCACCCAATTGGAATTCGGCTCCGGTTTATATGGTGCGTTGACCGGATTTAAGGCCGCCAGTGAACAACAACATTTTGCCTATAACGAAGGCTTACCAGGCAAAGCTTGGGCGCAAGGTCGCCCGGTGGTATTGACTGAATTTGAACATTCTTATTTTAAACGCACGGCAGCAGCTAAACAGGCGGGCTTAACCTGCGGTATTGCCATTCCTATTTTTTCCGGCGATTTTCTGTTAGCCGTGGTGATGTTTTTATGTGGTGATGATGAAGAACATGCTGGCGCTATCGAGGTCTGGAGCAATATGAAGGCAACGGATACGCTCAGTGTTGCGGAAGGTTATTACGGTACATTACACCATTTTGAAGCCCTCTCCAGACAGATCAATCTGGTTAACGGTCAAGGTATACCCGGACAAGTTTGGCAAACGGGAATGCCGGTATTAATCGAAGATATAGGTCAGCCTGAGCAGTTTGTTCGAGGACTGGAGGCTCAGCAAGCGGGCATTTCGACCTGTCTTGGCATTCCTGTTTTTGGCAATACCGAGCAAACCTTCATAATGACTTTTTTGTCAGCCAAAGCGACGCCTATTGCCAAGCGTATTCAAATCTGGATACCAGATGCCCACGGCAAACAGCTTATTTGCCAGCAAAGTTATAGTAAAAATAACAATGACCTAGCGCAATTGTTTGAGACAGTTCCGGTGCATAAAGGTAATGGTGCGCTAGGTCGGGTTTGGCTGACGGGGCTACCGATAATCAGTGGTAGCCATGAATCGGATGACGATTACAATCCTGAACTGGATAATCTAAGCACCATGCTTGCCATTCCGGTGATAGACAATGGCCGTTTGAAGGCCATCGTTTCGTTTTTGTTTTAAATCTTCAATCACATCAACATAGACTGTACCAGCCAACGTAGTCGATTGTGCCGGAAACGCCGGTTTTCGCTTGTGCTCAAACCGGCTTATTCCGACCTACATGACTTTAGGTAAGTATTCAGTCCCCCTCTTTAGAAAAGAGGGGTTAGGGGAGATTTGATTAGATACCTTAAGTTGATGCGTATAAG
>CANNKH010000258.1 GCA_947504985.1 Methylococcaceae bacterium
GTGGGTGTTGATTATGCGAAAAACATCGGTTTTGATTCTAGGTCTGTACAGCAGTTAGTTGGAACACCAGTAAGCGATAAAACTAATGCTTGGCAAGTCAGAGTGGAGTTTGGTTGGCCAAAAGTCGATCACGCGGGGCAATGGAACGTGTTTACATTGTATAAATACGTTGAACGTGACGCTGTATTTGATGCTTATACCGATTCTGACTTCCATTTAGGTGGTACGAATGCTAAAGGCTGGGTCGTTGGCGGCAATTATGGATTGATGAAAAACGTGTGGGCGACAGGTCGATGGTTAAGCACGGATGTTATCTCTGGCCCTAAATATGGCAATGATATTTTGCAATTGGATTTGAATACGAGATTCTAATGGTCACAATCAACAGACTCAAACCAATCACTTTTTTGGTGCTATTAATTAGTTTAGCTTCTTTGCATATAGCCGCCGCTGCGCCACGTGAAGGTGGCGGTAACGCTAAAATTATTAGCAAACTACAAGGTATGGTCAATGACATAACGACTGAGCGCGATCAACTTAAAACTGAGCACGCTAAAATTACTGCTGAACTTGAGACCGTTAAAGCTCAGGTAACTCAGGAAAAAGAAGCCGCTGTATCATTAGAAGAAAAGTTAAATGCTGATCTTAGTGCGCAGAAAGCAAGTCATGATGAAATTCAGGTGCGACTGGATAACACTACCGCCAAGCTGCGTGAGGTTATTGAGAAATATAATGCCTTAAATAAGTCGAAAAATGAGTTGTCAGTTGAGCACATGGGTTTACAGAATAACCAACAACTCACCGCATCAGAACTGAAAGCGTGCGAAAGCAAAAACGTAAAAATGTTTGAGGGTGCGAAGGAAATAATAGAGGGTTATCATAATTGTCAAAACAAGGGCATAGTCGATACCTTAATTGATTCAGAACCATTTTCTCAGATTAAAAACATTGAATTTGAAACTATTATTCAAGAATATGAAGATAAATTGAATAAGCAAAAATATCACGGGAATCCTAATGCAGGATCTTCAATTCCAGTGGTATCTAAACATGCAGCTTCCACGCCACCTTCTCAACAAAGTAATCTTAAAAAATAACGCCATCGGCTCACTGCGTTTTTTAAGCCACTTCAATGTACTAGAGACGTATTATGCGTCTCTAGTTAGCGTTTTCCTGCCTGTATCCTCTATCAGTTTTGTCAAGTTTATTTTATTCCCGCTTATCCTCAAGAGTTTTTGTCATGCGTTTATTCCAATCCAGTTTTAAATATCCTCTTTTATTAGGTTTACTTAGTACACTTATTGCTTGCGATGGCGTAAATGAGCAAATTGAAGAAGGTAAGCGCTTATATAAAGCCGGTGATTATAAACAGGCTCAGCTAGTATTTGACAAGGTTATTGCTAGTGATGCTGAAAATAACCAGACACGTTATAAGCTGGCCGAAGCGTTAAGTAAACTGGGTGAATTGCAGGATGCCGCCAAGCAATATCAAGCGATTGCCAATCAAGATGCTAAGCATGTGATGGCACGGGTAAAGTTAGGTCAAATTTATTTATTGACATCAAATATTGATGCTGCTGAAAAAATGGCTAATGAAGCACTTACTCTTGACGCTGAAAACATTGATGCGATGGTTTTGTTAGGCGGTGTTCTAGCTGCGAAAAATAACAGTGATGCGGCATTTGTCAAAGCTGAAACAGCCTTGCAGAAAAAACCTGATGATATTGGCGCAACGATATTACTGGCATCGTTAAATGCCAGGACAGGCAAATTGGAAAAGGCGATTGCTTTATTGCTTAATATTGTTAATAAACATCCTGATAATGTCGCTTCGCGCTTAATGTTGGTTAAAAGTTATAGCCAGCATAACGAACGGGATAAAGCAGGCGAGATACTTCAAGCGCTGGTTAAAATTGAACCTAAGCAGATAGATCATCGCAAACGATGGGTCGCATTTTTGCTAAGTAACAAGCAACTGGATCATGCGGAAAAAGTAATCCGTGCCGCTGTGACTGATTTGCCAGAAGATGAACAGGCTAAATTGATGTTGGTTGAATTTTTAGCTACGAAAAAATCACCAGAAGCAGCTATCGCAGAATTGCTTCCCATGCTTAAGGAAAATGCCGGTAACTATGAGTTGCGGTTTAAATTGGCTGAATTGCAATGGGCTAAAAAACAGCCTATTCAAGTGGAAGAAACCTTAAAAGAGATCATTGCACTTGATAAACAAGGTTTTCAGTCAGTCAAGGCGCGTAGCAAACTCGCACGATTATATCTGGCTGCCAAACGCATTAACGATGCAAAGTCACTGGTCAAAGAATTGCTTACTGAAAACGCCGATGATTTAGCGGCATTGACTTTGCGTGGCGAGATTGCTTTGGCAGAGAATCGTATTGCTGACGCTATCACAGATTTACGTACCGTTGTTGCTGAACAGCCCAAAAATATCGCCGTACTTAAATTACTAAGTACAGCGCATCTCATTAATAAAGATAAAATTTTAGCACGCGAAAATATCGCAAAGGTTGTCGAATTTGCACCGGAGGATGAAACAGCCCGTCTGGATCTAGTTAATCTTCTATTGCAAGGCGGTGATAAGGAACAGGCTACACAGCAGCTTAATACCCTATTCAAGCTTAATCCAAACAGCAAAAAGGGTTTAGATGCGTTATTCAAGATTCATGCAGCGCAGGCTCAATGGGAGCAGGCATTACAAGTCGCAAAGCAAATGGAGCGAGCCTATACCGATGATGCAATGGGTTATTATCTATCGGGGTTAGTGTATCAGGCGACAGGGAAGTTTGAGCAAAGCAACGCAAGCTTAGCGCTGGCTTTACAAAAACAACCACAAGCAGTAGAGCCACTAGCCCAGATGGTAAGCAATTATCTGGCATCAAAACAACCTGAAAAGGGCTTGAATAAATTGCATGAGGTACTTAAAAACCAACCAAAGAATTTTTATGCCTACAACTTGATGGGTGATATTTATCGTCGAGGCAATAAATACAGTGATGCAATAAACGCTTATCAACAGGTTTTAACTATAAAGCAAGATTGGTCAATGCCTTATCGTAATATCGCGTTAATCAATATCTTGCAACAGCATCCCAACGATGCAAAAGCGACTTTAAGGCAAGGTATAAATAGTGCTGCGGAGCCTTTGGAATTAGTTGCTGATTTAGTCGCGCTTTACCATCAGGATAAAGAGCAGCAAAAAATTATCGACTTGTACGAAGAGATGATGAAGAAAAAACCTGATTCATTAAATCTACTTAATAATTTTGCCAGTTACTTAGCTGATTATGGCAATAGTGACGAAACCTTGGTGCGTGCGGCCAAATTAGTTGAACCCTATGTAGAAACAACGGATCCCTATCTTATGGATACGGTGGCATGGATTGCCTATAAACAAGGGAATTACGAAAAAGCTAGTCAGCTATTATTAAAAACAATTGAATTAACGCCAGAGAGTGCTGTTAGTCATTATCATCTTGGTATGACCTATTTCAAGCAAGGTGACAAGATTCATGCGAAGGAGTCATTGCAGAAAGCCATTAAATTAGCGGAGGACTTCAATGGCTTAGCTGAGGCAAAAGAGATATTAAATACGCTTGAAAGAAAGACAAATTAACCAAGAATACAAATCGCTAACCCAACCGACTTCTGTGCGAATCAATTTGCACCTACTTTACTCTACCTGCTAACGCTGTATAAGCAGCTATTGAAAAATTAGCGTCTGCCTTATATCCTGAATCAGCCTTATAGGTTTTCCGTAATTTTTAGGCTTTTTATGGGTTTTGAGGTCTTTTTTAAAACGCAAAAAAACGCCGTCATTCCGGCATGGATTGCCGGAATCCAGATGCCAGGGATGGCATTTTTACAATTTTAGGTGAGTAAAAATCATCAGATTGTTTACTTTTCTAGTCCTAGTTGTCATTATTTTTGTCGTATTGCCAACATTCACATCCATGTGAACTGGATTCCGGCAGTCCATGCCGGAATGACGCGAAATTTGTGGTCTCTCATTAATCTAAGACCTCGAAACCCATAAAGAGCCATTTTTTATAGTTACGGTTTTTATCTCACTCACTAGGAATCATTATGCCAATCATCGAAAAAGCAGATGTAGAAAATTTGTTGAAAACATTTATAGACCCGAATCACGCTATTGATCTGGTCTCTTCAAAATCAGTAAAATCTATCACGATTGATGGCGTGAATGTTTTGGTTAAACTGGAGCTTGGTTATCCTGCCAAAAGTATCATTGAGGCTATGACAGAGGCAGTAGAAAAGCA
>CANNKH010000259.1 GCA_947504985.1 Methylococcaceae bacterium
ATGCGGGTCACGGTGGACATCATGGTAGCCACGCGCCCGCTGGCGTCATGTTCGATCATACGCTAAGCAAAACTAATGAGGTCATGGTGGGTTATCGTTATATGTATGCTCGTCAAGCAGGCGATAGGTTGCATGAGTCAAACGCTGTTAGCGACCGCGCTATTGTTAATAACGGTTGCGGCAAAGGTATTAACCGCTGCCGATTAACGCCAACTTATATGGATATGAGTATGCACATGCTGGACATCATGTATGCGCCCACCGATTGGTTAAACCTGATGTTGATGCCACAATTTATGGACATGGCAATGAATTTGCGAAATCTTGACGGTGCTCCGCCAGTTCAACCAGGGGGACATGTTCATACCGGCACGGGACATGCTACCGGTGGTGTTGGCGATACCGGCATGTACGCTTTGGTCAAATTATTTGATAACCCCATGCACCATGTGCATTTAGGTTTAGGCATTAGCGCACCGACCGGTGATGTGGACATTAAACTTAGACGTTCGCACCAGCAAGATGAAGGTTTTATTCATTACGGAATGCAGCTAGGTAGCGGTACTTGGGATTTTAAACCGAGCCTGACCTATACCGGTAAGCGCAATGCGTGGTCGTGGGGCGCACAAATTAGCGGTACTCAACGTCTTGAAGACAAAAACACCTCAGGCTTTGCTTTTGGCGATCTATTTCAGTCTACCGCCTGGGGTGGCTATCACTTGACACCTTGGTTATCGGCATCAGTTCGTGGTGTTTACACCGTGCAAGGCACTATTAATGGTCAATTCAATCCCACGCCTGGGGTTGTTAACGGTGCGCTAGTCAAGAATGTCAATCCAAAATCGGGTCCAATGGACTACCCCAGCAGTTATGGTGGACGTTACTGGGATATTGGTTTTGGTCTTAATGCGATGATACCCAGTGGCGAACTGGCGGGTAATAGTCTCGGTGTTGAATGGCTACAGCCCATCGATACTGATGTAAACGGTTATCAGCTTGATCGTGAAGGCGCGTTATCAGCAACTTGGAGCGTAGCGTTTTAAGGAATGTGTACGATACACAATGCAACATTAATGACTGCCAGTCCTCAAAGGACTGGCAGTTATGGCATCCATCGACGGCACAACAACGCCGTTAAATCATGAAATTTTTTCACCATGAATTCAATGCGATGGGTACGCCCTGCGCGATTCAGTTGTTCGCCAAAACCAGCACTAAGGCGAAATACATTGCAGAACAAGCCATTGCCGATGTCAGACGCTTGGAGAGACGCTATTCCCGTTATCGCAGTGACAGTTTTTTGTCCAAGATTAATCGTGTGGCGGCAAGGGGTGGCCGTCTTTCCGTTGATCCAGAAACCGCTGGATTATTAAATTATGCTGCAATCTGTCATCAACAAAGTGAGGGCTTGTTTGATATTACGTCAGGGATTCTACGCAACATCTGGCGTTTTGATCGAGACATTTTGCCTGATGATGAAGCCGTTCAGACCGTGCTGGCTAAAATCGGCTGGCACAAACTACGTTGGAATCCGCCCGTACTTGAGTTTTCGGTTCCAGGCATGGCGATTGATTTCGGTGGCATCGTCAAGGAATACGCCGTCGATAGGGCCGCTGCATTATGCTGGGCGGCGGGTATTCGGCATGGCGTTATCAATCTGGGCGGTGACATCAAAATTATTGGCCCACGGGCGGATGGCAGTGCTTGGCGCATTGGCATACGCCACCCGCGCCACCAAGATGCCGTGCTGGAGACACTCGAATTGCATGAAGGCGCATTGGCCAGCAGCGGCGATTACGAGCGTTGCCTTATTGTAGACGGTGTGCGTTATGGTCATGTCCTTAATCCTAAAACCGGTTGGCCGGTAAGCTATCTGGCCTCCGTTAGTGTCGTCGGTGAGTTATGCGTTGTCGCCGGTAGTGCGTCGACCATTGCCATGCTCAAGGAAGAAGAGGGGGCTTCTTGGCTGGAAAATCTGGGATTACCCTATTGTTGGGTTGATGTCCACGGCAAAACCGGTGGCTCGTTAATACTTAGGAATGAGCATGAAATAACTTCGGCAAGATAATGACTGCCAGACCTTTGAGGACTGGCAGTCATGGATATGCATAACAAGGTGTGTTGTACTCATTCCTTAGCGATAAACACGAAACAGCACAGTGCGTAATTATTCAGACCCCCTTATGGTAAAACCGGACTGTATCCAGCTTCCCCCTTTGAAAAAGGGGGATCGAGGGCGAGGGGGATTTATTTAAAAAACCTCCCCTAACCCCTTTTATGCCCTTTGGGTACTTTTTCAAAGAGGGGGACTGAATAGTTACCATAGTGCTAAATCTAAACAACAAAGAATAAAGATGATGAATAATAAACTGAGTATTTTTAATCGCACCGGACTTTTTTTAACGGTTTTTACCACCGGCGCGTCGGTAATGGTAATAGAGCTGTTAGGGACACGGATGATTGCGCCGTTTTATGGTGCGAGTCTGTATGTTTGGTCGTCGCTGATTTCGGTAACCATGATCGCGCTTGCGGTTGGTTATTTTGTCGGTGGACGCTGGGCTGATAGTGCAAAACGCACTGGATTGTCATTAATTATCGCGCTGGCCGCTTTGTTTACCTTATTGATTCCGTGGGCAACACGGTCGGTATTGTTGGCGACTGATCCATTAGGCTTACGCGCCGGGGCTTTTGTTAGCTCGCTGATATTGTTTTCACCAAGTTTAACGCTGCTGGGTATGGTCGGCCCTTTTGCGATTAAGTTGTCAACATCAAAGCTAGATGGTGTTGGTAACAGCGCCGGTTCAATTTATGCCGTCAGCACCGTGGGTAGCGTTATTGGCACGTTGGTCTTGGGTTTTTTCCTGTTTCCTTTGGTGGGTTCTCGCCAGATTCTGATCGGCTTGGGCCTATTGTTACTTGGCTTGGCAATTATTGTCGCTATTTATGAGCAAAAAAAACTGAACCTGTCAGCGGCGATAATGCCCAGCGTTATACTGGCGATTGTTGGCTTAGGTCTGTTACCGAAAATTGTCGGGGCAGGGCACAGCTATACCGGCGGCAATCAGTTTAAAATTCAGTCTGAGCGTGAAAGCCTTTACGGTTGGGTTCGCGTTATCGATCAACCTGCTCGTGATTTGCGCTTGCTAACCTCCGATGCTTCAACAATAGGGGCTTCTGGTATCAGCGATGGCGAAAGCCGATTGAGTTATCAAGATATTGTTGGTCTGATTCCTGCCCTTGCACCCAAAAAAATGACCCGCGCGTTGATTATTGGGCTGGGTGCCGGTCACATGGCAAGCGTTCTGCACCAGCGTTACGGTATAGCAACAGACACCTTGGAGATTGACCCAGCCGTTGCAGAAGCGGCAGTCGATTATTTCGGCTTTAAACCTACTGGCCGAGCGATAGTCGGTGATGCGCGTTATGAAATACGTCATCTGCAAGGCCCTTACGATTTAATTATTCACGATTGTTTTACCGGTGGCTCAGAACCCGCGCATTTATTAACGGTTGAGACCTTGACGCAATTACGTGGCTTATTGTCGGAGCAGGGCATACTAGCGCTTAATTTTGTTGCCTTTTCACATGGTGAACACAACATCGCACTGGCATCGGTGGCGCGAACTGTCGCCGAAGTATTTCCACAACAATCGGTATTTGTCTCTGAACCCGGTCGAGATTTTAACGATTTTATCTTTTTGGCTAGCCGACAAGCGATTGATCTTAATTCAAAATCACTATTGTCTAATCAAACAGACTGGCTGAAAAACAGGTTATTTGCAGTAGACAAAAGCCAAGGCGTTATTTTTACAGACAACCTTAATCCGCTTGAACATTTACAAACCGCAAAAGCCGAACATTATCGGCACGTTATTGTTGACTGGTTTGGTCCTGAGTTGCTGGTGCGTTAACCTTCCCCGAAAACCCACGTTATCCTAACGCTTCATAGCACGAAGTCAACAGCCGCATTTATAGCCCAAAAAACGGAAGTTCAGAACCGTGAATATCCTCACAAAACCAACTAATAAAGACTTCGCATAATGTGATGCAGTTTATGTTCAAAAACCCTAACGGAAAATATCAGTCCGTTAGGGTTTTTTTGCATAGGCTGCATTATGCGATGTCGTTTATTTCTTCTTTCGCTTTTCCTCTCTAATACGAATGTTTCGCAACAATCGAAAGGACAGGGTAAGTAGTACTGTCCTTTAGTGACATTTTTGCAACTATTACCTTGTTGTCTTTTCTTTTTCTATATCCTCAATAGTTATTACATCTAAAAATTTACTTAGTAATG
>CANNKH010000260.1 GCA_947504985.1 Methylococcaceae bacterium
CCAACGACTGCCTCGCCCAAGGTTGTTTCCTTGAGCGTATGCGGGACAATATTGACACCGAACACCACGCCATTAACCTCATTGACCGTCAAGCTGATACCGTTAATACAGATAGCGCCTTTTTCGGCGATATATTTTGCCAAGCTGTCTGGCGCTTTGATATTAAAACGCACAGAACGCCCATCCGGTTTTCTTTCTACGACTTTGCCGATACCATCAATATGACCACTGACAATATGCCCGCCCATCCGTGTACTCGGTGTTAATGCCAACTCTAAATTAACCGGAGCGCCTGTTGTCGCAGCGTTGAGTGTCGTTCTTGACCAAGTTTCATTGGAGACATCGGCGTAAAAATAATGCGCCCCCAGTTCTACCGCAGTTAAACACACGCCATTAACGGCAATGCTGTCACCTAGTTGAACATCGGTAAGTGGCAACTTACCTGTGTCGATTTTTAAACGAAAATCGCCAGACTTGTGCTCGATGACAGCGATTTTACCTATGGCTAAGATGATGCCTGTAAACATGATTTTTGAGATTAACCTGAATAAATGAAGGAAAAGTTTTATTCGCCGGGCGCGGGAGCCGTTTAAACGTTAAGAGGGTTTCGCACTGTACCCAAGGGCAGTGTGCGGATAAATCCGCACCTACAGTGGTATAAGTTATTTCATGCTCAGTCCAAAATAATATTCAATAATGCTTAATGTTTTTTAAATTTTTCCAATCAAACCAGCGTCAACCGCAAATCTCCGCCTATTTGCCTGACATCCAACAATTTCAATGCTTTTTTATCCGCCATCGTCAGTATATTGGGCAAATGAAACAAGCCGCGCCCTTGGTCACCTAAAACAGAAGGCGCTATATACACAATCAATTCATCAATCAGATTTTCTGCCAGTAACGCACCATTCAGTACAGCACCCGCCTCAACCAATATCTCGTTAATTTGCTGTGTTGCCAAAAAGCGCATGACATCATCTAAATCAAGGCAACCGTTTTTTTCAGCTCGCTGATAAACCTCAAATCCGGCATGTTGCAGCCTCTGCTGTTTAGCAACATCATCTGAGCAAGTCAATATTAAGCTGCGCCCCGGCAATGTTGCCATTTGCGCCGTTGGCGGCATTTGTAAATGGGTATCCAAAACAACACGAACCGGCTGGACGACATCAAAGTTCACCCGTGCATTCAAAGCCGGGTCGTCAGCCAGCACGGTATTAATGCCTGTTAAAATAGCCGAGCTTTCTGCTCGTAAACGATGCACGTCGGCACGGGCGTGAGTTGAGGTAATCCATTGACTCTCACCCGATGCCAGCGCCGTCCGGCCATCTAAACTCATGGCCAGCTTGCTGCGCACAAACGGGCGATTTTGCGTCATCCTTTTTATGAAGCCACGATTTAATGTGTGGGCATCATCCTCTAATACACCCACAACAACCTCAAGCCCTGCCTGTTTAAGCTTATCAAGACCTCGACCAGACACCAGAGGATTTGGATCTTGCATCGCCGCAACCACGCGGCTAATACCTGAATTTATCAACGCATCACAGCAGGGTGGTGTTTTGCCATAATGACTGCACGGCTCCAAGGTGACATAAGCCGTTGCGCCTTTAGCATCAGATACCGTTGCTAACGCTTCAACTTCGGCATGTGGCAAACCGGCTTTAACATGCCAGCCTTCACCGATAATGACATCATCCCTTACCAGTACGCAGCCTACGCAGGGATTAGGCTTCGTGGTATAAAGCCCCTTTTTGGCCAACTGGAGCGCCCGCGCCATATAAACGGTATCCGCACTCATTTGTTTTGCAAATGCGCGATCATGTCTGTAAATTCGCTGACATCCTGAAAACTGCGATAAACAGACGCGAAACGCACAAAAGCGACATGATCCAAAACACTTAACTCTTTCATCACTTTTTCGCCTAGCTCCTGTGCAGCAATTTCCCGTTCGCCGGCGACCATCAAGCCCTTTTTAATGCGACTAATTGCCGCTTCAATTGCCTCGTTACCTACTGGTCGTTTTTCCAATGCCTTAAGCATCCCTGAGCGCAGTTTGTTTTCGTCGAACGGTTCGCTAATGCCTTCTCGTTTGACAACACGCGGCATAGTCAGCTCAGCGACTTCAAAGGTAGTAAATCGTTCTTTACAGACATTGCATTCTCGTCGACGGCGAACCTGATCACCTTCATTTGCTAATCTGGAATCCAGAACCCGGGTATCTTGAGCCGTACAAAACGGACATCGCATAAAACTTAAGCCACTGTTTTTGTAAACCGAAAAAAATCGGCCTTCATATTAATAAAAGCCGCGAATTCTATAACATTTCTGTCTTTTATAGCGGTTTTATTTAACGGCAACGCTAAATCGACTGCAAGCATACCACCCTTCGATACGATAGAAATTTGGTTCGTCTGACAATAGTTAGCATGACAATATATTAACGTCACTTAAAGGTCTCGCCATCGTAGCGATAGCACATGATAAAATAGTATTTTTTTTATCTTCAGGTTCATGCAAATAATTAGAGGCTTAGCTCATTTGGAGCCGTTCAAAAACGGCTGTGTACTCACTATTGGCAATTTTGACGGTGTACATTCAGGTCACAGAGCCGTCATTAAAAAACTGGTGGCGCGTGGCGTAGCGTTAGGTATACCCGTGGTCATCATGATTTTTGAGCCCCAGCCGTTAGAATATTTTCTGAAAGATAATGAGCCGCCACGATTGATGCGTTTGCGTGAAAAAGTGATACAGTTCACGACCTTGCCCGTCGATAATGTACTGATCGTGAGATTCAATCGGCAGTTTGCCAATTATGATGCCAAACAGTTTATTGACGACATTCTGATAAAAAAACTAAACATCAAACATTTGGTCATCGGCGATGATTTTCATTTCGGCAAAGCGCGGCTTGGCAATTTTGCATTACTGAAAGAAAAAGGCCGTCTTCATGGTTTTACGGTCGAAGACACCGGCTCTTATCAATCGTCAGGACTGAGAGTCAGCAGCACACTCATCAGGGATGCTTTGGGAGCAGGTAATCTGCGGCTTGCAGAACAGTTACTTGGGCGTTGTTATTCAGTTTGCGGACGCGTTGCGCATGGCGATAAACGCGGTCGAACTATCGGCTTTCCGACGGCCAACATCATGATGTTAAGAAAAAACACACCAATAAAGGGCGTGTTTGCCGTTACTATGACCGGCATAGATGATATGGAGATTGAAGGCATTGCCAATGTTGGCACGCGACCTACGTTTGATGGCAGCCCTAAAGTAATATTGGAAACACACTTATTCGGTTTTAACAGGGAAATTTATGGGCGTTATGTCGAAGTGCATTTCAAACAAAAAATCAGGGATGAAATGCGTTTTCAGTCAGCGGAAAATTTAAAAGCTCAAATTACAAAAGACGTCATTGATGCCAAGGCGTTTTTTTCAGGCATGAGCGATTAAAAACAGCCTAGTAAAATCGTTTAGATTGATGCTAACGCCAAACTAACTGAAGACAGTCAACTTAACCTTTTATTTTTAAATAAAAACTAATAATCAAGAGCCTATAAAAATGGATTATAAAAAAACCTTAAATTTACCCAACACGGGATTCCCGATGAAAGGCAATCTGGCGCAACGCGAGCCGGAACGTCTAAAAAAATGGCAACAAGCCGATTTATATAAAAAAATTCGTGAAACTTGTGCGGGTCGGCCACACTTTGTTCTGCATGACGGCCCACCGTATGCCAATGGCGAAATCCATATCGGTCATGCCGTTAATAAGGTATTGAAAGATATGATTGTCAAAGCTAAAACCCTAAGTGGTTTTGATGCGCCCTATATTCCGGGTTGGGACTGCCACGGCCTGCCGATAGAACTCATGGTAGAAAAGAAAATTGGCAAGGCGGGGATTAAAGTAGCACCTGCAACTTTCCGTAAAGCCTGTCGTGAATATGCCAGCAAACAAGTCAGCCTGCAAAGGGAAGCCTTTGTCCGGCTGGGTGTTTTTGGTGATTGGGAGCAGCCTTATTTAACGATGGATTATACGTTTGAAGCGGACATTGTCCGCGCCCTTGGTAAAATCACCCAAAACAGTCACATTAGCAAAGGCGCTAAACCGGTGCATTGGTGTACCGATTGCGGTTCCGCGTTGGCTGAAGCGGAAGTTGAATATGAAGACAAGCATTCGCCGGCCATCGATGTCCGTTTTCAGGTGGTTGATACCGCAGGCTTTATGGCGCATTGCCATCATGCCCCTGAACATGAAGGACAAGGCGATTTATC
>CANNKH010000261.1 GCA_947504985.1 Methylococcaceae bacterium
GACAGCTTGGCAAAATATATCGCCGAAAAAGGCGCTATCTGTATTAACGGTATCAGCTTGACGGTCAATGAGGTTAATGGCGTGGTGTTCGGTGTCAATATTGTCCCGCATACGCTCAAGGAAACAACCTTGGGCGAGGCAGTCGTTGGTACGGCAGTAAATCTGGAAGTTGATGTGTTAGCGAGGTATTTGGAGCGATTAATGACAGGTGAGGTCGCGGCTAAAAAGGACAGTGGCATTACTGAAGCATTATTGCAAAACAGCGGATTTTTTAACTAATTACCCTAAGGGCACCAGTGAATACCATTGAAGAAATCATAGACGACCTACGCCTTGGCAAGATGGTCATTATTATGGATGACGAAGATCGCGAGAATGAAGGTGACTTGGTTATGGCGGCGGCTTTTACGCGCCCGGAAGATATTAATTTCATGGCGCGTTATGGTCGCGGCTTAATTTGTCTGACTTTAACCAGCGAGCGTTGTCAACAGTTGCGCTTGCCGTTAATGGTTAATGAAAACAAAACGCCACATTCGACTAACTTTACCGTGTCTATCGAAGCCGCTACTGGCGTAACCACCGGTATTTCTGCGGCAGATCGAGCTCGAACGGTACAAGCCGCTGTTGCGCCTCATGCCAAAGCGGATGATTTAGTACAACCTGGGCATATTTTTCCATTAATGGCTCAAGCAGGTGGCGTTCTCAATCGAGCGGGGCATACTGAAGCGGGATGCGATCTGGCGAGACTCGCCGGTGTTGAGCCGGCTGCAGTTATCGTTGAAATTCTGAATGAAGATGGCTCGATGGCAAGACGGGCTGATCTGGAAATATTTGCCGAGCAGCATCACCTTAAAATCGGCACCATTGCTGATTTAATTCATTATCGTATTCAGCATGAAAATACGCTGGAACGTATCAGCGAATGCGCTTATCCGACTGAATTCGGTGATTTTCGGCTTTATGCCTATCAAGATAGAAACGACAATAATCTGCATCTGGCGCTGGTTATGGGACAAGTTTCGGGCGACGAACCGGTACTGGTTAGAGTTCATGCGCGGAATTTATTGGATGATGTGTTTTCATCCAAGCGCAGTGATTGCAATGTTCCGATTCGCCTGGCTATGCAAAAAATTGCGGCGGAGGGTGTCGGCGTGCTGGTCATTATTCGTCAAAACGAAACGAATAAAGCGCTGGCAGAATTAATTCATAGTTATCAATTGCAAGATAACGGCATCGCGGGTGATATTCATGCTTTCGACGTGGCTGATTGGCGGACGACGGGGACCGGAGCGAGAATTTTGTCTGATTTGGGGGTGCGTAAATTAAAAGTATTGGGTGCTCAAAAAAAATATGTAGCACTATCCGGTTTTAATCTGGAAGTGGCTGAGCATGTGGGTTGAATTTGTTATCAATTATAGTGTTTGTAGAGAAAAATAATGTCGAAAATAAAAACCTTTGAAGGCGTTTTTTCCGCGCAAGGCGGTAAATTCTGTCTGGTTGCGTCCCGTTTTAACAGTTTTATTGTTGAGCAATTAGAAGCAGGCGCAATTGATGCTTTGGTGCGTCACGGCGCGGATAAAGAGGATATTCATCTGGTTAAAGCACCTGGCGCATTTGAATTACCGATGGTTGTGCAACGTATCGCTGCCAGCAAAAAGTATGATGCGATTATCGCATTAGGTGCGGTGATACGCGGTGGAACGCCGCATTTTGAATATGTCGCCGGTGAATGTGTTAAAGGCTTGGCGCAAGTCTCTTTGCAATACGATGTACCAGTCAGTTTTGGTGTGTTAACCGTTGATACGATAGAGCAGGCGATAGAGCGGGCCGGTACCAAAGCGGGTAATAAGGGTGCGGAAGCGGCATTGTCGGCTATCGAAATGGTCAGCTTGTTTAAAAATCTGGAAATATAATGAGTATAGCGCGTACCAATGCCAGAAAAGCGGCTGTACAAGCGTTGTACCAATGGCAGATGACGGGGCAAAATCTTAACCTGATCGAGCAGCAATTTTTAGAGGAAGATTGGTTGAAAGATGCTCAAAAAAGCTATTTTAATGAGTTATTTCACGGTGTTCCAACTAATTTAGACGCTATTGATCAGGCGTTAAGTGAGTTTGTGGATAGAGCCGTCGATATGATTGATCCGGTTGAAAGGGCGGTGTTAAGGGTAGGAACTTACGAATTATTGTACCGATTGAATACGCCTTATCGGGTTGTTATCAATGAGAGCATTAATCTTGCCAAATGCTTCGGCGCTGATGGCAGTCATAAGTATGTCAACGGTATCCTCGATAAAATAGCCCAGCAAAAACGGGCATTTGAAATTAAAGCGAAGAAAACGGGTGGCTAAGAAGGCTTGTCTTGCTGAATTTGGTATCATCCAGCGCTTTTTCGCTAGGAAAACAATTACCAATTCGTCTACCCGTTTAGGTATCGGAGATGATTGTGCATTATTAGCCATTCCTGATGGGTATGAATTGGCAGTAACGACCGATACGATGGTTGAAAATGTACATTTTTTTGCCGGAACTGACCCCGAACAATTAGGGCATAAATTGCTGGCCGTTAATTTGAGTGATCTGGCCAGTATGGGGGCAAAGCCAATTTCAGTCATGCTGGCATTAACTATGCCTAACGTTAATGAGGTTTGGTTGACCGCGTTTGCCAGAGGTTTTTTAACTTTGGCCGAACGCTACGGCGTCGATTTAATTGGTGGCGATACTACTTCAGGTGCATTAACCTTAACTGTTCAGGCAATGGGCTTGATTCCGAGAGGCCAAGCCTTGTTACGCTCAACGGCAATGCCAGGCGATTTTATTTATCTAAGCGGCAATCTGGGTGATGCGGGGTTAGGTTTAAAAATAACTCAAGGCTATTATTGTGCTTATCCCGATCTGGCTCTAAATCGATTTAACATGCCGATACCGCGCATTGAAACGGGTCAGGCGCTGGTTAATGTTGCTCGTACCTGTATTGACCTGTCAGACGGTCTTGCCAGCGATTTGGGGCATATTCTTGAGCAAAGCCAAGTAGGAGCCTCCATTAATTGGGAGGATTTACCGTTATCGGATGCGGTGCGAAACTATATCGAAATCACCGGGGATTGGCTTATGCCGCTGTTAGCTGGAGATGATTACGAGCTGTGCTTTACAGTAAGCCCTGAAAATGCGGCAAAAGTACCTGTCTCCTGCTCAAAAATAGGTGTAATTGAAGCCAATTCAGGTTTGCGCTTAATCAAATCAGGAACTATTCAACTTCTAAAAGTGAAAGGCTATGAGCATTTTTCTTGATACCGCAGGTAAAAACAAATTGACGCCTAAACAGATTTTAACCGATCCGGTGCTGTTTCTGGCTTTCGGGTTTGGTTCCGGATTAGCCAAAAAAGCCCCTGGTACCTTTGGAACGCTGGCGGCAATACCGCTTTATGTGTTGCTGGTACAAGCAGATTTATTGATTTACAGCTTGCTAACGATAAGCCTGACTGTAGTTGGTATCTGGATATGCGGCATAGCGGCAGAAAAGCTTGGCGAACATGATTTTGGCGGCATTGTCTGGGATGAAGTTGCCGGATTTTTGATAACAATGTGGCTGGTTCCTTTTAGTTGGCAAGCGGTGTTATGTGGGTTTGTGTTGTTCAGGTTATTCGACATACTTAAACCTTGGCCTATAAGGACAATAGACAGGCAGGTGCATGGCGGTTTAGGTATTATGCTCGATGATGTACTGGCTGGTCTATTTGCGGGGCTATTGTTGCGTTTGGCATTTGAATGGGGTTGGGTGGCATAGTCGTTCAAGATATTTCCTGATTAGAAAGATTCTTCAGCTTACCAAACGAATTTGAGTTATTTCCGAATTTAAAGCGCATACTGATTTCGAATCCCAAGGCATAAGTATCTACACAAGTTTGCAACTAAGGAATGTGCATAAAATAACTTAGTCAATTGCTAAAGCCGCCTTTTCAGGGACTGCGGCATAGTTCCACTGCCTAAGGTGTTCATCAAAAACAATGCGCATAGATTCTTTAAATCCAGCCGCCACTTTCCTGTGTTGCCGTCGATCGGAAAACCTTCACCGAACAGCATGACAGGCACTGGCATATTGAACAGTACCATCGCGCCATCAAGCAGGTCTGCAACATCGAGAAGTTCCAGGTGCGCAGCAAAACCGCCATCCGGAACCACCTGTTCGCCGCCCTATGCGGCTATGTCCAGCTCCAGAAACTCAGCGCCATGTCCTTGATAGACAACTGTTATAGCGTCCA
>CANNKH010000262.1 GCA_947504985.1 Methylococcaceae bacterium
ACTATCAGTAACGTTCTGCAAGAAAACCAAACCATTAGCGCAGAACAACGTCAGCATTTGGACAATTGTTTGCAATGCCGTGCGTGCGAAGTCATCTGTCCTAGTAAAATGGCTTACGGGCAATTGTTCGATCAAACTCAGGCCGCGCTAAAAAAACCCACGGTATGGCAAGCGCGTCTGGGCTTCTGGTTGATTGCCAACAAACGTTGGCGGATTCGCTTATTACCGTTACTGACCGTCTATCTAAAATCAGGCTTACAAAAACCGTTGCGACACAGTGGCTTATTGGCAAAACTGCATTTAGCACAGGGCGATGCGTTGTTAGCCCAACCTGCCTTGTCCCCCTTGGCATCGAGTTACCCAACCTCACGCATGCGGCGCGGACAGGTCGCGTTGTTTACCGGTTGCCTCAGTGAAGCATTCGACCGCGCTACCTTGCAAGCCGCCATCACACTGCTTAATGCGATGGGCTACACAGTCATCATTCCACCGCAACAAAGCTGTTGCGGGGCAATACATCAACATAACGGACAAAACGCCGCCCATTTGATAGCAAATAATCTCAAGGTTTTTAACGCACTTTCCGTTGATGCCGTGCTGTATACCGCCACAGGTTGCGGGGCGATGTTAAGTGAATATCAAAGCGATACTAGCGCCGAAGCGGTGCAGTTTAAAAACCGCATACAGGACATCAATGCTTTTTTGCTGCAACACTGGCCTGATAATTTGCAATTGCAAGCTTCAGCACAAAAAGTAGCCGTCCACGAACCCTGTAGCCAACGCAACGTGCTAAAAAATCAGCACACCGTTTATGCGCTGTTACAAAAAATTCCTGATTTAGACGTTACCCCGCTTGCTGATAACGCGCTCTGTTGTGGTGCCGGCGGGAGTTATTTGTTGAGTCATCCTGATAATGCCGCGCAGTTACGCGCGTTAAAACATGAAGCCATGCACAATGCCGAATCAGAGGTGATCGTCAGCAGCAATTATGGCTGCGCAATGTTTATCCAAACCGATACACTTAGCGTAGTGCATCCTTTGGTATTACTTGCACGACAGTTGCCTGGCTGATGGCAGTAGCACAGGCCTTGTGAAATTTTGCTGGAAGCTTTGGTGACATGACGACGGCTAGCCCTCAACTGAGGGTAAAAATAAAATGAACAGTTTTGGATTGAGGTAAATCCCTACTCTTCCGCGCCAAAACAGTTTGGATAGTCAATACACACCTCACACGACGGCGCACGGCAAAGCGTGATGCCTTCTGCTTCGCAAAGTTGTTTATATAAAAACTTTTTCCACTTCATATCTTTGGTATTTTTTGCCGCCAATTTCGGGAAGTTGTAATGCAGCATCGCGCTCAATTGCGAGCGCTGCCAAAGCCCTAAATCCTGCCATAAATGATCACTGCCCAAACAACCAGCGACAATGATAGCGATCATCCACGTCGTTTCTGGTGTGTCTGCTTTGCTGTATTGTTTGAGCAGATTGATCAAATCCTCTTTTTCCAGCATACGACTGTAATCAAGTACACTGCCTGATGGCGCCCGTTCTGGAAGCGCAATACCAGGAAAAAAACAGGCAGTTAACGCTGTGAACTGCTCGCTCTCCAAGCCCAGGTAATCGGGTAACACGCCCTGCCCCTCACACCAACTGGCCAGCATACAAGCCAGCCACTTTTGGTTGGGAATTAATGATCCCTCAGGGCTTAGCCGGGCATAATGTTGCTCCCGGTTATCCTTAAGCTGGAGAACGGTAGACATGGTTAATATTCAACCAAGATGTCTTCATCCCTGATGATCATCTGACAAGCCAGCCGCCATGGTGGCGGTAGATCATCGACAATCACTTGCTCGAGTTCTTCCTTACTCATTTTGCCGCATTGCCTTAATACCGCTTTTTCTTTTTCCGTTAAGGTGCCGCCCATGCGTTCAAGCTTTTTATCGACACTGCTGACTTTAACCAGACAGGTGCCGCACTCGCCGTCTTCGCATTCAAAATTGATGGGAATTTTGTTTTCGCGCGCCAGTTTTAACAAAGTTTGCGTGTGACTACCCGCCACCGCATAAACTGTTTTATCGCGGTATTCTGGGTTTGAAAAAGTGACTAATGCCATGATTTACTCCTAAATATATATGTATGGTTAGACTGGTCTGACTTTAATAACACCGCCCAGCACCTGCGCTTGGCAAGCCAGTCGATTGTGTTTGCCCGCCATGTTTTCGCGCAGGATTTTATCCTCCAGTACAGACGGTTCGGTCAGATTATCCCAACCTTCGGTAACTTTCATGATGCAAGTACCGCAATCGCCTTCACGACAACCGTAAGTGATGCCTGATCCGACTTTCTCGGATATTTCGATAATCCGCGTTCCGGCAGGTGCAGATACGGTGACGTTAATGTCTTCAAATGTAATGGTTGCTTTCGCCATGAGTTGTACTCCTTTGGGGTTGTTAAAATTATTTTTCTCGTTATTTCTAGGTCTACGCCCTATCCACAGTTAAGAGATAAATGTTAATAATCAATAAATTAGAATTGTGTAGGTTGGGTTAGCGATAGCGTAACCCAACATTAACCGCACCGATGTTGTCGGGTTACGCTATCGCTAACCCGACCTACGGAAGAATATTTCACCACAGACAATATACAAGCCATTGATTATTAAAAAATATTACTTTACTGTGGCAGTGAGGTCTACGCCAGATCTGCCATATCAATGATTTTACTTTGTCTTAAACCAACCAATTCCTGCGCCAGCTCGCGTCCAAATTGGTGGCAAAGCTCAATCTCTTCCTCCGTCGGAATCAGTTTTATACGCAAACCCGGCACCGGGACACGCAATTTAAGACCACGCATACGGTCTTCGACCATTCTGACGGCTTCACCCGTCCAGCCATAAGAACCAAACACGCCGCCCAATTTCGATTTAAGATTAACCACCACCAACGATGACAACAAATCCCAAACCGGCTTGACGGCATCACCGTTAATGGTCGGCGTACCAAACACGATGCCATCGGCGCCTTCGATCAAATCGACAAACGGCGCAAGTTCACTGCCTTCTAGGTCATATAGCGACACGCGCACTTGCTCGATGCTCATCGCACCTTCGTAAATCGCTTCCGCCATGCGCCGCGTGTTGCCGTAAGAGCTGATGTAAAAAATCAGCAGGGTTTTTTCGCCGTCACCCATTTCGCTTTGCAACGCCGATTGCGACAATTCGCGGTAACGCTGCACATAGCGCTGCGGTCGGTCGCGTAACATAGGGCCATGCGCTGGGGCAATTTTGGTTAACGGCAACAACGGTTCAATCAAATCCAGCGCACGATTTACATAGTCCTTGAACGGACGCATGATGTGCGCGTAGTAATATTCAAAAGAAAACCTGAAATCACCGACATCATCATTAAACAAGCGGCTGTCACAAAAATGACAACCAAACACATCGCCAGAAAACAGGATTTTTTCTTCCGGCAAATAAGTGCATTGCGTATCAGGCCAATGCAAATACGGCGTGTGTAAAAATTGCAGCGTTCTATCGCCCAACGACACACTGTCACCGGTGAGTACCGGCGTATAAGCCAAATCGTCTTGCTTTAACAACGCCTTAACCATCGTTTGCGCTTTTTGCGAGATATACAACCGCGCTTGTGGCGCGCGACGCATCAGTTCGGGCAAAGCGCCGGTATGATCGGGTTCCAGATGGTTTAATACGATGACGTTGATTTCGTCATACCTTGCCACGCTTTCTAAACGGGCAAAAAAATCATCGGCAAAGTTTTCCTTTACCGTATCGATAACGGCAACCCCGGCACTGCCTCTGACCAGGTAAGCGTTATAGCTGGTGCCATTGGCAGTTTTTAAAATAATGTCAAAGGTTCTTAAATTGGGATCCAACGCGCCTATCCAATGCACACGCTCCGATAACGCAACGGCTTGCGGAATACCGTCAACGCTCAGTATCGGTGGTTTAGTCATGGCGACAAGCGGATATATCCGCTGATTGATGACAGGTTTCCAAATCTTGCGTGGTGTCGGTTACTGCCAAGCCTACCCACGCGTCAACTTGTTCCAGATTAAAACCGACCCGCCGTGTCTCACCCACCTGCATTAACGGACGACGGATTAACAACGGGTTGTCTACCATTAACGCCAAAGCTTGTTGCTCGTTCAGCGCATCAGGGATGATCTGACCAATCGCTATCGCTGGCGCGTTATAGTTAAACCAGTTACTCACAGGCAA
>CANNKH010000263.1 GCA_947504985.1 Methylococcaceae bacterium
AGCGGTATTATCACCCGCAAGCCCGAGTGCAGACTCGTTTAATAAGGTGATAACGGTTTTGCGATCGAACGTCAGTGGAGTTTGTAAATACGCTTGGGTGCCAAAAAGTATCAAACCGGTTCTGTCACCGACGCGCCGATCAATGAAATTACCGGCAACCCATTTGGCAGCGGTTAAGCGATCAACAGGTTGGTTATTAATTTTGAAATCCTGCGCTTCCATACTGCCGGATAAATCCACGGCCAGCATTAAATCCCGTCCACTAATAGACTGTTCAATGGGCTCACCTAACCATTGCGGCCTTGTACACGCGATAACCAATAAAAACCAGGCGATCGCCGCAAGTAATAATGGCCATTGCTGGTTTTGGGTAACGCTTTTGGTTTCGGCATCCATAAAATCATCCAAAAAGGGGACTTTTAATGCCGCTTGTTCGGCTGGTTGATAGGCTGGCAACAGCCAGCGAATTAATAAAGGTAAGGGGAGAACCGCTAATAGCCACGGCCATTCAAAATAAATCATAGCTTTTGTTTTGCTCGCGTGGGTTTTACAGCGGCATTGTTTTGCGCTTTCAGCCAAACTTCACACAGGCTGATTAACTGGGTTATTTCAATTTCCGTAAGCGGCGTTTTTCGATAAGGCTCACTGGCAAGACAGGCGCCGATACCTTCGGCAAACGGTGAATCTTTTAATGAGCTATCAAGAAAATCCAGCCACGCGCGTCCGGTTAATCCTGCAACGTCCCTTTTTGGTGATACGCTGATAGCGACACGCCTTAACAGTACGGAAAGTTCACGCAGCTTCTGAAAATTATCTTTGCTACTGTCCTGTTTGAGGTTTGCTAATATTTTTTTTGCCGTTTTAATGGCCGTTTTGCGGGTCAGGTGTTGGTAGATTTTGACTAACATCAGGATTAGCAATGGAATTAATACCGCCAAAATCCACCAGCCAAGTGCAGGCGGCCACCACGAGATAGTTTCGGGCAAGTGTATATCTTTAAGATCAAGTTGGGTTGGTGGCATATTTCAAATGCTGATGATGTGCTTTTTAAAAACAGTTGAATTTAGAAAGATTAATACGGGCTATATTCCACCCGCGAAATGGGTAGAAATCCTTTCATCTTCATATCTGATTTTATAATGTGATTAACAAACCAGTCTTTAAGACACAGAGATATTTTGTTAGCGTTGTTTTTATGATCGGCTGAATATAGGTCGGTGTCAGCGGCAAGGACATTGATACTTTCTTTAATGCTATTAAGTTCAGATAGCAGTTGCTGGTGACCTAATTTATTTTCCATATAGTGAGGAAATGAACTTCGCACTTGTATTTGTTCTTCGCGTTTAAAATGTTCTTGCGAGAAACCATATAACTCATTGATGAAGAACAGCAAGGCATCTTGTTCTTCTGGGTGGCGCAATATCACGATGAGTGCGTTAGTCATTGCTATTATCAGCCTATGATCGGTATCAATAATTACATTGCCAATTTTTAACCTTTTATCCCATTTTATTTGCATGAATTTTTTATCCATTTGTTTTGTATAATTTTTTATTAAAAATCGAGCTGGCTTTGTTGCGCTGTCATTAGTATTACGTTAAAGATTGTAGGGGGGTATCTGTTGTGCTGCATTTAATAAATACCAATCCTCTTGCTTTTGCTAATTGTTTCAGTCGCTGTTGCCGCGCTACAAAACGTTGTTGATAATTAAGTATTCGTTGCTCATCGCCGCCGCTGTCAATCACCACCTCACGTTCATCATCGGTAAAACGAAAGCGACCTTTTGCCGGCAAATGGCTTTCCAAGGGATCGTAGACAAAAATCAACACCACATCGCAATGTTGTGACAATTTTGCCAGATGGATTTCTGCTTTGTCATTCAGGCCACGAAAATCACTGATGATATAAATCAGACTGCCGGGGTGGGCGTGTTGCGTAAGCCTAGCAAGTACGTGCTCCAGAGTAAGCGGGTTAATCTCGGCATCATTGGGTTTAACCAGCATATTTAAAAACCGCAAAACAGCGTGTCTGCCATTTTGTGGTTTTAATTCAGTGCAATCCAGTTCTGAAAATAACTGTCCGCCAATGCGGTCGCCATGATGCTGTGCCGCCCATGCCAATAAACCGGCCAGTTTGGCTGCCAACACGGATTTAAAAACGCCGCGCGTAGCAAAGTGCATGGCGGCGCGGTTATCGACAGAAATAAATACCGGTCGTTCACGTTCTTCCCTGAATATTTTGGTATGGGGTTTGCCGGTACGCGCCGTCACCCGCCAGTCAATACTACGAATATCATCCCCAGGCTGATATAAACGTGCCTCGTCAAATTCCATGCCGCGTCCTTTAAAACGCGACAAATAAGCGCCGCTTTGTCGGCGCGTGTGTCGGTGATGCAGCGTTAAGCTGGCAGCCGGCTTGGCTAGATCAATCAAGGTTTTTAGTGAGACGGCAATCCGTTCATCAGCAGTTGCTGATACCGTAGTTTTGCTGAATAACATTAAGGTACCGCAACTCTGGCGATCAGTTCTTTAATGAAATAATCGGTGGTGATGCCTTCTGCTTCGGCTTCATAAGACAGGATCAAACGATGGCGCAAGACATCAAAAGCCATGTCTTGAATATCTTCGGGTGCGACAAAATCACGTTGCGATAACCACGCTTTGGCGCGAGCGCAACGATCTAAAGCGATGCTGGCGCGGGGGCTGGCGCCATATTGCAGCCATCCTGCCAAATCTTGTCCGTAAACGCCAGGGTTACGCGTGGCGAGAATGATTTGTAGCAAATAGTCTTCCAGGCTGTCCGCCATGTAGATATCCAGCACTTCGTTACGCGCGTCGAACAAGGTGGTCTGACTCAGCGGTTCGAAGGGCTGGCTTACTTTTACCGATGCTTGGCGTGCTTCGGCTCTAACCAGTTGGAGTATGGTTTTTTCATGTTCAGCATTGGGATAATCCACTTTGACATGCAGTAAAAACCGATCCAGTTGCGCTTCGGGTAAGGGATAAGTGCCTTCCTGCTCAATTGGATTCTGCGTTGCCATCACCATGAACAGTTGCGGCAAGGGATAGGTGGCTTGACCGACGGTGATTTGCCGTTCTGCCATCGCTTCGAGTAGTGCGGCCTGCACTTTAGCTGGAGAACGGTTGATCTCATCGGCGAGTATCAGGTTATGAAATAGCGGGCCTTTCTGAAATTCAAAAGTACCTTGCTGGGGACGATAAATTTCTGTGCCTGTTAAATCAGCAGGCAATAAATCAGGGGTAAATTGCACACGATGAAAATCACCTTGAATACCTTTGCTCAAGACATTAATAGCGCGGGTCTTAGCCAAGCCAGGTGCGCCTTCAACCAGAATATGACCGTCTGCCAATAAGCCGATCAACATACGTTCGACCAAGACATCCTGACCAATAATTTGCTGGTTGATAAATGTTTTGAGTTGAATTAATGCGGTTTGTGCGGTGCTGATAGAGCTGTTTTGTATTGGCATGGTGGTCAGTTAATTTTTATCAGGTTTTGGGTGTCATTTGGAATGAAACACTTGTTTTTCATTCCACTGCTCTACAGTTCCCTTGTTGCGCTGAATTTAATATCCGGCCAGCGTTCTTCGGTGAGTTGTAAGTTGACGCGACTATTGGCGACATAAACCAGATAACCGCCGCCGTCTTCCGCTAGATTATCAAAGGCTTTTTTCTTGAATTCTTCAAGTTTAGCCGGGTTGTCTGCACTAACCCAGCGCACGGTTGAAATCGGAATGGCATCGTAAACACATTCAACATTGTATTCGCCCTTGAGCCGAAAGGCGGTGACATCAAACTGAAGTATGCCGACTGCACCCAAAATAAGGTCATTATTTTTTAGTGGTCTGAATAACTGGGTTGCGCCTTCTTCCGTTAGTTGCACGAGACCTTTTTGCAAGGCTTTGGCACGCAACGGATCTTTCAATACCACGCGGCGGAACAGTTCTGGCGCGAAATACGGAATACCGCCATATTTAAGCGATTCACCTTGAGAGAAGGTGTCGCCAACTTGAATAGTGCCGTGATTATGCAAACCGATAATGTCGCCAGGATAGGCTTCTTCAACGCTTTTGCGGGTATCTGCCTGAAAAGTGATGGCATTGGCAACTTGTACCGATTTACCGAGGCGGACATGATAGATTTTCATGCCTTTGTCGAATTTGCCTGAACAGACGCGTAAGAATGCCACGCGGTCACGGTGTGCGGGATCCATGTTG
>CANNKH010000264.1 GCA_947504985.1 Methylococcaceae bacterium
AGTGTGTTGTACTCATTCCTAAGTACAAATTCGTTTAATAGAAAAATGACAGCTAAAACAACTGCCTTTTCCCAGTTCGCTGGTTATTTTTAAGGTGGCATCATGCCGCATAAGGGCATGTTTAACAATCGCGAGACCCAATCCGGTACCGGGCACTTTCTTGCGGCGCTTGGCTTCAACACGATAAAAACGTTCGGTGACGCGAGAAATATCGGCTTCCGCAATACCTTCGCCATAATCTTCAACGTCAAGTATCATCTCATCTTCAGTCTGATACCAGCGCACCTGTACTGAAGTGTCTTCCGGTGAATATTTAAGGGCGTTGCCTAGCAAATTAGTGAAGGCACTGCGTAAATCTTGTTCTTCGCCGAAAATATGTGCCGATGTTTCCAAGGTTAATTCAATGCGTCTTGAAGCATTTTTCAGGGTATCGCCTTCCTTACAAATTTGGCTTAATAAAGCGGGGATGTCTATACATTGCTGTTTTTTCTGTTGAGTTTCTAATCGTGTTAGCAATAACAGATCATCGACAAGATGCTGCATACGCTCGGTTTGCCCCTGCATTTCTTTGAATGAAGTCGTTAGCAAGGGAGATCCGCCATCATCCATATCTTGCATGGTTTCCAGATAGCCTTTCAATACGGTTAAAGGGGTTCTAAGCTCATGCGAAACATTCGCAACGAAATCTTTGCGGATGGTTTGCATTTTTTTCAACTGCGTGACGTCCTGAGCTAACAGCAAGCGTAAGCCTGAACCATAAGCGATGATCCTCACTTCTAGGACAACACGATTATTAACAGGCGACGGCAGGATAAGGGGTTCGCTGTAATTGCCTGACTTGAGATAACGTATAAATTCAGGGAAACGGATCAGGTTGGGTAGACGTTGACCTTTGTCTATTTGCTGTAGCCCCAGCATTTGCCTGGCGGCTTTATTTGCCCATTCAATTTCGTCATTGGCTCGCAAAACGACAGCGGCATCGGGCAGTGCTTCGGTTGATTGGCGAAACTGCTCAATTAATTTACGTAATTTTTTCTTGCGCCGCTTTTCACTCTTTTTTATACGATAAATTTGGTAGTAAATTTCCTCCCAAATTCCGCTAGATTTGGGGTATTGACCTTTTCCGCCGCCGCTTATCCATTTTTCAAACCGCCTGATTTGCAAAAACTGGATTAATAACAGCGCTGCCGTTAGCGCTAAAAGTGACGGTAATAATAAACCAGCAACGCCGCCAATGATTGCCGTGGTTGAATACCATAGTAGCAATCGAGTGAGTTCTTTGTGCCAAGCCTGCATAGCGTTATGACATTAACGAGAATCGATAGCCAAAACCACGCACTGTCTGCACCAAATCTTCGCGACCGTGTTCGCCAAGAATCCGTCTTAACCGGCGGATATGCACATCAATAGTCCGTTCTTCAATGTACACGCTACGCCCCCACACTTGGTCGAGCAATTGCGTGCGGCTGTAAACCTTATCAGGATGGGTCATAAAAAACTGCATTAAACGAAATTCAGTTGGGCTAACTTCCAGTTGCTTATCACCAATACTGAGCCGATGCTGTTCGGTATCGAGTACCAAATCGCCTAAAACAATTTGCGCCATGCCCTGTATTTTGCCACTTCGGCGCAGAACAGCACGGATACGAGCTACCAGTTCTTTAGGTGAAAAAGGTTTGGTTATATAATCATCGGCACCTATTTCAAGGCCTCTGACTTTATCTTCTTCTTCGCCGCGTGCCGTCAGTAGAATAATCGGCAAATCTCGATAAACCGGCTCTTTTTTAAGACGTCGCGCCCATTCAACGCCGCTAATACCCGGTAACATCCAATCTAGCAAAATCAAATCTGGCGAGATATCGTCCAAAATTTTTTGCGCCTCTTCAGCATCGGCAGCCGCAATGGATTTGAAGCCGGCTTGCTCAAGCACCATCACTAGCATCCCTCTAATGGCATCTTCATCTTCAACAACGAGAATATTAAGTCTTGACATAAGTATTTTTGGGGGAAATAAAACGTGATATGGTAACAAAATAGTAACAAAGTGCTTATTACCTTTTGATGACAAAGGGGATTTAAAGCAAACGCTGGCTGAGCGAAGCCGAAGCCAGTTGTTCGCTTCGACTCCGCTCAGCGAACGGCTTAACCTTAAACCGTCCCACTTTTGGTAGCCATAACTTTTTAAAAACAAACAACTGATGCTTATTCCCGATCTTATTAAACAACTTACCGATCAATTGCCCTTATGCCTGAATCAAGACAGACATTTATTAAAGCGACAACTTGACCGTCTGCGCAGTGACCATAAAAAAGGCAAAAACGCCACCGAACCCTTAAATAGCCTAGCCAGCCGCATTGAAAAATCGGTTGCCGCAAGACAGCAACGTCTTGCCAGCATACCGGCACTGAGTTTCCCCGATTTGCCCGTGACTGGCAAAAAAGACGACATTGCCGCACTGATAAATAACCATCAGGTCATTATTATGTGCGGTGAAACCGGCTCAGGCAAAACCACACAATTACCTAAAATTTGTTTATCTATCGGACGCGGAGCGGCAGGTTTTATCGGTCATACCCAACCTCGGCGTATTGCCGCGCGTACAGTTGCTGACCGTATTGCCGAAGAATTGGGAGAAACGATAGGTAAGTCAGTCGGTTATAAAATCCGTTTTAATGATAAAACCCATGCCAATTCGTTGGTTAAGTTAATGACTGATGGTATTTTGCTGGCCGAATCTCAAAATGATCCGTACTTAAATCAATACGATACGATCATTATCGACGAAGCGCACGAGCGCAGTCTGAATATTGATTTTCTGATCGGTTACATGAAATGGCTCTTGCCCAAGCGTCCCGATCTCAAGCTGATTATTACCTCAGCAACCATTGATACGCAGCGTTTTTCGAGCCATTTTAATGATGCACCAATTATTGAAGTCTCAGGGCGGACATATCCAGTAGACATCCGCTATCGCCCAATAGAACAAGCGGTTGAAAATGAAGATGAAGAGGATGAAACCAGCGATGACTTGCAAAACGCGATTCTTGATGCCGTCGATGAACTGACCCGTGATTTGCGCGGCGATATTCTGATTTTTCTCAGTGGTGAACGCGAAATCAGGGAAACGGCAGACTCGTTAAAAAAATTCCATCCTACCCAATACGAAGTCTTGCCGCTGTATTCAAAACTCAGTGTCGGCGAGCAGGAGCGGGTTTTTAATCCCAAAGGCGGGCGGTTGCGTATCGTTTTGGCGACCAATGTCGCGGAAACCTCATTGACCGTGCCGGGCATACGCGGCGTTATCGACACCGGCCATGCCCGTATTAGCCGTTACAGCCATCGCAGTAAAATCCAGCGTTTACCCATAGAACGTATCTCGCAATCCAGCGCGAACCAACGTGCAGGTCGCTGCGGGCGGGTTGCTGAAGGTATTTGCATCCGCTTGTATTCGCACGATGATTATCTGGCTAGACCGGAATTTACCGAGCCGGAAATCATGCGCACCAATTTATCTGCTGTTATCTTGCAAATGGCGACGTTAAATCTGGGCGATATTGAAGACTTCCCGTTTATTGAGCCCCCCGATGAAAAAATGATTCGTGACGGCAAAACCATGCTACACGAAGTCAATGCCCTTGATAAATCAGGCAAGTTAACCGACACAGGGCGGCAGTTAGCGAAATTTCCAACCGATCCTAAACTGGCGCGGATGCTGATTGCCGCACATGACGAGGGTTGTTTGCATGAAGTGGCCATTATCGTTGCTGGGTTAAGTGTGCAAGATCCGCGTGATAAACCGGCCGATAAAATGGCGCAAGCCGATGCCAAACACGCGGCTTTCCGTCATCCCGAATCAGATTTCCTGACTCTGCTGACGATCTGGAACACGTTTGAAGAACAAAAAAAGCACTTATCAAACAGTAAATTAAGAAAATACTGTACCGATAACTTCCTGTCGTACCTGCGGATGCGCGAATGGTTTGATAGCCACGCGCAAATTATGCAGGTGGTAAAGGGGGATTTAAAAATGCACGTTAATGAAATCCCCCCTAGCCCCCCTTTTACAAAGGGGGGGACTAAAAATACAACGTCAAAGGAAAATTCAAAAAATACAGCACAACCTGTTGTAGCAATTCCCCCCTTTGAAAAAGGGGGGCTAGGGGGGATTTCAACATCCGACGACCGCTCGGCAACTGCTCCCTGCGTTGCTCTACCTCCTGCATCCATGCAGTC
>CANNKH010000265.1 GCA_947504985.1 Methylococcaceae bacterium
AACGGTGATGAACCTTTCCGAATTGCGCCGTTGCAGTGAGGTTACTGATGCTAATTGATGTGATCTCTGTTTGTGTGCTTCCCGATTTTCAACTTGATCTCGAATTTAACAACGGTGAGCGACGTAGGTTTGATATGCGGCCATTACTTTTAATAAAACCTTGGAATCGTGTTGCAATGCCAGCCTTGTTTGAATGTGCGCATGTGGATTACGGTACGGTTGTCTGGCCTGGAGAAATTGATATTGCACCCGAAACACTCTACGATGATTCGGTGCCCTTAGTCCAGTAGGGGGCGAATTCATTCGCACCTACAATTGCCAGACATGCCTAAGCGGAAACCAGTATCCATTAATCACGTCCCCTTTCTTTTGATGATTTTGAATTATTTGATGGGTCTCGTAAAATACAAAAACCTCCAACAATCAGGATAAGAGTATGCAAATTGATGTGTTTAACGGTGATGCCGATGGTATTTGTGCTTTAGTGCAATTACGGCTTGCCCAGCCTGCTGAAGCAACGTTGGTTACCGGTATAAAACGGGATATAGAATTGTTGGCACAAGTGTCTGTGCAGCCTGATGACCACGTTACCGTACTGGATATTTCGCTGGATAAAAATCGCCAAGCCCTCGACAGAATTCTTCAGGAAGGGGCAGAGGTTTTTTATGTTGACCATCATCAGGCGAGTGACATTCCAGAGCATCCGCGTTTAAAAGCACTGATCGATACCGACGCTAATATGTGTACCAGTTTATTGGTTGATGAGTATTTGCAAGGAAAATACCGCGCGTGGGCGGTGACGGCCGCCTTTGGCGATAATCTGATAGAACGTGCAAAGCAAGCGGCTCAAATTTTGGAATTATCGGCAGAGCGTTTAAAAAAACTGAACGATTTAGGGGTGTGTATCAATTATAACGGCTATGGCGCTAACCTTGCGGATCTGCATTTTGCGCCAGATATACTGTTCCGTGAGTTAGTGCCGTATGCGTCTCCGTTTGATTTTATGAGTGATAATAAAGAAATTCATGAACAATTATTAACGGGCTATGCTGACGATATGACCTTGGCGTTGCAGATGCAGCCTGAGTATCAAACAGAATCTATCGGTGTTTATATTTTGCCCGATATCGCTTGGGCAAGGCGTATTAGTGGCGTGTACGGCAACGAGTTGGCTAACCGAACACCGGGACGCGCCCATGCCGTTTTGAGTTACACCGAAAAAGGCGATTACCAGATTAGTGTTAGGGCGCCACTGACCAATAAAACCGGTGCCGATGAGCTTTGTAGCGCTTTTCCAACCGGTGGTGGACGTAAAAGCGCAGCCGGTATCAATCACTTGCCGTTAGCTGATTTGTCGGCATTTATTACGGCGTTCGAACAAAAATACCGTTAAAATTGATCCCAATTCTAATTTAATATCCCCTAAGTAGTTATTATGACAATAAAAAATAGCAATACCATCTGGCATCATGCCACCGTTACCCGCGCAGACAGAGAGACGCTGCATGGACATCGAAGCGTTATTCTCTGGTTTACCGGCTTATCAGGATCAGGTAAATCGACCTTAGCCCATGCCGTGGAAGAGCATCTTTACAACCTTGGTATTTCCACTTTTGTACTCGATGGCGATAATGTCCGCCACGGTTTATGCAGTGATTTAAGTTTTAATGATCATGATCGCATAGAAAATATCAGACGCATTGGCGAGTTGGCCAAGCTGGTTATAGAAGCGGGTATCATTACCTTAACCGCGTTTATTTCACCGTTTAAATCAGATCGTAATGCCGCCAGAAACCTAGTTCCACACGGTGATTTTCTTGAAATATACTGCCAATGTCCCATCGAAACCTGTGAACAAAGAGATGTCAAAGGCTTGTATAAAAAAGCCAGATCGGGACAAATTCCCTTTTTTACCGGTATAGATTCGCCCTACGAAGCCCCCGAAGACCCGGAGTTAGTGGTCAATACGCACGAACAATCACTTGAGGAAAGTGTACAGCGTGTTATCAATCTGCTGATACAGCGAGGCGTGATTCAGATTACTGCATCTGAATTGACCGAATAATCTCAATAGTGAATTCACGAAAGAATCATCAGCAATGAGCATTCATCACGTCGGGCAAAAAACTAACCGGCAAACCTTTTATGTGTTGCTGGCGCTGGTACTCGGCATCAGCGCCGGAGAAATACTAAATCTGAGTTTCGGCGGTGTTGGTCTTGCCGCTAAAAACCCCACCTTACTGCAAATTACCGAAATATTATCGGTATTGACTGATGTTTTCATGCGCTTAATTAAGATGATTATCGCGCCGTTGGTCTTTGCTACGCTGGTGGTCGGTATGGGCAAAATGGGCGATGGGCAAACGGTTGGTCGGGTGGGTGGTAAGGCGATGCTGTGGTTTATTAGTGCGTCAGTCATCAGTTTGTTGCTGGGTATGTTGCTGGTCAATTGGTTTGCGCCCGGCGAGAGTTTGCATTTTGATTTGCCTGCCATCGGAACAGAAACGGGTTTACCAAAACATTCACCTTCGTTAGGTGGCTTTGTCTCCCATATTTTCCCTAAAAGCATTATCGAAGCGATGGCAGATAATGAGATTTTGCAAATTGTCGTGTTTTCGATGTTTTTCGGTGTTGCCTGCGCCCATCTTGGCGAACTCGCCGAGCCGATGCTCAAAACGCTGGATTCGCTAGGCCACATCATGCTGAAAATCACGACTTATGTGATGTACTTCGCACCAATAGCGGTATTTGCAGCAATTACGGCAGTCATCGCGAAGCAAGGCTTGGGTATGCTCCAAACCTATGGTGTATTTATTGGTGAGTTTTATTTCGGTTTGCTATCACTCTGGGTGATATTAGCCTGTTTTGGCGGGCTATTTTTGGGTACAACGCGGTTGTTTTCGCTGTTGCGTCATATCCGTGAGCCGGTGTTATTGGCGTTCGGTACCGCCAGTAGCGAAGCCGCCTATCCTAAACTGTTGCAACAATTAGAGCGTTTCGGTTGCGAGGAAAAGATTGCCGGTTTTGTCTTGCCGCTGGGCTATTCGTTTAATCTTGATGGCAGCATGATGTACATGACGTTTGCGGTCTTGTTTATCGCGCAGGCTTACGGTATTGACATGCCGTTGGATCAGCAATTGTTCATGCTGCTGGTGCTGTTGTTTACCAGCAAGGGGGTTGCGGGTGTCCCCCGCGCTTCGCTAGTTGTTATTTCGGCAACCTTGTCTATGTTTCATATCCCTGAAGCGGGCTTGCTATTGTTGTTAGGCGTTGATCAGATTCTCGACATGGGGCGCAGCGCCAGTAACGTCTTTGGTAACAGCCTAGCCGCCGCTGTCGTGAGTCGCTGGGAACGGGCATTGAAGTAATTATCATATTAGCTAGGTTGTCTGCGGCGAAGGTTTACCTGTTAGTTGATTTTGTCCCAGCCTAGCAGACACTCGGCTAAGTGAGTAATCTCTAAAACCGAGGTAAGGAATGAGCATGAAATAACTTGTGCAAGTGTTCGTTGTAGGTGCGGATTTATCCGCACAGTACCCACACAGGGCATGAATGCGAATGAATTCGCATCTACAGTCCTAACCGACGTTGAAAACGCTGTAAGTTAGCAGAAAACTAGAGAAGCTTTATGCCCACAAATTTTCAAGACGCACTAAGAAAGCTGTATTTTTTCTATCTCAGGATATTACGATGACTTTTGCCCCCCCCCCACCCCCCCGCGCGAAATAACCGTTAAAGACGCTTTATTTGCCAAAAAACTAGCCGAGGCAGATGCGTTTTTCTGTCAATGGCATGACATCAAAACCGCCATTGCCAACATACCCGATAACGGTTATGGCAATAAACTTCGGGATACCGATCAATGTGTCCGCGAAGCCATCGACAGCTTCAAGCATCACATCACTCACCCCACCTTAACACTCGCTGTCACGGGCACTACCTCCAGTGGCAAAAGTTCGCTGATTAATTTGCTGTGCGGCGCGGATATTATGCCGCGCGAAGTGGGAGAAATGTCGGCGGGCATCGTGACTATCTGCCATGTCTATAGTCTTTCAGATAAATAATTTCCAAGTAAACTAGCGAAATAACTCAGCCGACTATAGCAAAATCCTCACGCATTTTTTGCATAACGCAAATAACCTTACTTGCATCCTGCATATAAGATTTGAACGTTTTTACGAC
>CANNKH010000266.1 GCA_947504985.1 Methylococcaceae bacterium
CCACGAATCTCTGCCTCATCACGAACGCCGCCTAAAGCCATGCGCACATATTTCCGATTGGTTGCCCTGGCAATAGATTCGCCCAGTGAGGTTTTTCCTACGCCTGGAGGCCCAACGAGGCATAAAATAGGCCCTTTGAGCTGCTTTACCCGCTGTTGTACGGCGAGATATTCCAAAATGCGCTCTTTAACTTTTTCCAGACCATAATGCTCAGTTTCCAAAACCTGCTCAGCGATTTTTAAATCATGCCGCACTTTGGTTTTTTTCTTCCAAGGAACACTCACCATCCAGTCGATATAATTACGCACCACCGTTGCTTCAGCAGACATTGGCGACATCAATTTAAGCTTGTTAAGCTCTGTTTCTGCTTTGGTTCTGGCTTCTTTGGACATGCCGGCTTCGGCAATTTTAATTTCCAGCTCTTCAATTTCATTGGGGACATCATCCATATCACCCAATTCTTTCTGAATGGCTTTCATTTGTTCATTAAGATAATACTCGCGCTGGTTTTTTTCCATTTGCTGCTTAACACGGACACGAATTTTCTTTTCCATTTCAAGAATATCAACTTCGCCTTCCATCAGCGTCATCAAGCTTTCCAGACGGTTCTCTATATCAGCGTTCTCTAGGATTTTCTGCTTTTCATAAACTCTTAAGCTCATGTGAGCCGCCATCGTATCTGCGAGTCTGCTAAGGTCATCGATACCCGCCAGTGACGTTAGTACTTCAGGGGGAATTTTGTTATTCAGCTTGACGTATTGCTCAAAAGAATTAATCGCTGTCCGTTGTAGCACGTCTTGTTCTTGCTCAGAAAGCACCAAAACATCTTCTAGTGGACTAACCTGTGCGGAAAAAAAACTTCCGGTATCTTCATAGTGTGTCACTGTACTACGCTGACTGCCTTCTACTAATACTTTGACAGTGCCATCGGGTAACTTCAATAATTGAAGAATATTGGCCAGTGTACCCACCTGATAAAGATCAGCAAACTCAGGTTCATCAACCTCGGCTTCTTTTTGCGCAACTAGCAGCACTTGTTTGCTATCCCTCATTGCCTCATCCAACGCATCAATAGAGCGTTCTCGGCCGACAAATAAAGGGATTACCATGTGCGGATAAACCACTACATCTCTAAGTGGTAACACCGGAATCAATACATTTGCTTGTTGTAAATCTGTCATCTTATGCGTTTCCACCAATGCAATCTTTTAAAAAGCAAGATTATGAGGGCACTAATTAAAATAGCAAGGATTCAACGCTAAAATTTCATCAGTCTTGTAACTAAATATCCTCTTGTTCTGCCTACGGTATAATGATTTTTAAGATTTGCACCAACCCACTAAAAAATTGTTCCGATGTCTCAACTTGCACAAAAACAAACCAACCGTGAAAATTTATTAGCCCAAGGCGTAGTTTTGCTGACGCAGCAGGGTTATCACGGTACTGGTTTAAAAGAAATTCTGGACGCGGTGCATATTCCCAAGGGATCTTTTTATAATTATTTCGGTAGCAAGGAAAACTTTGGCGCTGAAGTTATTCAATATTACATTGCGCCTTTCATCGAGCAATTGGATGCACATTTGCAAAATCCCGATATTGATGCCCTTGCGGCAATAAAACGCTATTTTGAGGAACTCATTTTCGAACTTGAAAAAAATGATTTTAAAGGCGGGTGTCTGCTGGGAAATTTAATGGGTGAGCTTGGTGATACCAGTGAAATTGTTAGGGCATCGTTACAGACAGCGGTAAAAAATTATCGTGATTTACTTAGCTATGGATTGGCAAGGGCGCAACAGGAAGGCTCAGTCAGAACTGATAAATCAGCTGAAGAATTAGCTGATTTACTGGTTAATACTTGGCAAGGTGTTTTATTAAGAATGAAAATTGAAAAATCCTCACTGCCGCTTAAACAGTGTTGTGATAATTTATTGGATGATTATTTTAAGTGTTGATGTTATTATTTTTTGGACTGAGACGACCGGTCATTTTTTTCATATAACGAGGAAATCGTATGCCAAAATATATAATTGAACGTAACATTCCAGGCGCTGGCGCTTTGAGCACCGCAGATTTACAAGGCATTTCACAAAAATCTTGTGGAATTCTTAATGAGATGGGCTCTAGCATTCAGTGGGTTGAAAGCTACGTCACAGAAGATAAAATCTATTGTGTCTATATTGCCCCCGATGCCGCAGCTGTTAAAGAACATGCCGATAAAGGCGGTTTCCCTGCCAATTGCATATCCGAAATCAAAACAATAATCGACCCAACCACCGCTGAATCATAAATCGTAAAAACAGTAACAACGGGCATTCTGTAAAGAATGCCCAGCATCGTTAAATAATAACTACACCAAGAGATTACGATGAAATCAACAAACACCCTAAAAACGCTGATGCTGAGCGGGCTACTATTTTGTCCAATACTGGCAGATGCCGAAATGTTAGCCATGCTGAATTACGAGAGTAAACCCGGCGTAACGCCCAGACGCGAAGGCATAGCGATTATCGATGTCGATCCTGACTCGGAAAATTTCTCGAAAATAATTACAGATATGCCATTGCCAACAGATTTAGTCGCCCATCATTTGTTCTATAACAAAGATGCCAGTAAGGCTTATTTGACCGCTTTGGGCAGTAATCCATTACAAGTTATGGACATGAAAAAATACCCTTATCGTCTGAAAACCATTAACGTACCTGACTGTAAAGTCGGCGAAGATGTGGTTTTTTCTGATGATAATAAAGTATGGTATTTGACCTGCATGGGGTCTAGTAATGTGATTGTTGGTGACGCAACGACAGATAAACAAATCAAGGTCATTGATGCGCCGGTGGAAAAATCGAATACGACATTTATTAGTTATCCGCACGGCATTGGCTTGCAGGATGAAATTGACCGTATTATTGTTACCAGCACCGTGCGGCCGTCGGATCTTGGCGCTCCCGGTGAAACGGTAACGGTGATTGAAGCGAGTAGTGGCAATGTCCTTTCTACGCATAAATTATCCGACCAAGCCTCACCCTCTGGTGTTGCGCCGGTTGAGGCGGTATTTTTACCGGGTGCAAAACCAGCAATGGCTTATATCAATAACATGTTTGGTGGCACTGTTTGGACAGGCACATGGGATCAAATTGACAAAGATTTTAAATTCCAGCAAATATACGATTTTAACCTGAGTAAACAGGGCGTGCCGTTGGAAATTTACTTCAATCATAAACACGACCGCATGTACATTACGACCGCAAATCCTGGTTATCTGAATGTGTTTGATATAAGCCAACCCAAACAACCTAAATTATTGAAAGCCATTCCAACGGCGGGTGGTGCTCATCATGTTGGATTTTCACCTGATGAACATTATGCCTTTGTGCAAAATAGCTTCTTGAATTTGCCTGATATGGATGATGGCTCAATTAGTGTTGTCGATTTAGTCAAGCTAGAAAAAAAAGCAACCATTGACACGCTGAAAAAGCAGGGATTAAATCCAAACTCTATCGTGATGTTGCCAGAATGGCATCACGATGCGGCGCACTAAGGTTACGGTAAAAAAGTAATTGTTTAGCCCTCATGCTGTTGATTTAAGCTGCTCGCTGAGCGGAGCCGAAGCGAATAGCCTCAACTATAAACGGCTTCGACTTCGCTCAGCCAACGATAAAGAATACGAATGCGCTTAACTTAATAGCAGTGGGCTAACCCGTGCTAAAACCTTAGCCAGTAAATCTGCCTCACCTGTTTCAAAGTTAAACGCATCCGTCTCTTTGCGTAACCAAGTAAATTGGCGCTTAGCCAATTGTCGAGTCGCGGCGATGGCTTTTTCAGTCATCGTGTCAAAATCATATTCGCCTTGTAAATAAGACCAGATTTGCCGATAACCTACGGCTCTAAGCGCAGGCATGTTTTCATTCAAATCCCCCCGGTTGTAAAGCGTCTGCACTTCTTCTATCAAGCCTTGTGCCAACATTTGCCTGAAACGTTGCGCAATAACGTCATGTAAAATTTTTCGATCTGGCGGTGCTATGATCAATTTTAGCGTTCGATACGGCAGGGTTTGTGCCTGAGCGGCTGTAAAAAACGAGCTTAACGGCTGACCACTGATTTCATAGACTTCCAGTGCGCGTTGTATCCGTTGTGGATCGTTGGGATGTATTCTCGCCGCCGCTTGCGGATC
>CANNKH010000267.1 GCA_947504985.1 Methylococcaceae bacterium
GCCAGAATACGCAGCCTTATTGTCGAAATTAATTTATGCTCATTCCTTACAACGTGATAGGGTCGGGAGGCAATGTTGCAGCTACGCAAACTTTTACCATGAAGCCGGTAAGGGATGACCTTAATCTTGTCGTGCTTGTTCCTTAAAATGACTTGATTCGGTGGTTTATTTTTTTCGAGCCACCCATCATTGACGCAGGGGGATTGTAACCCATAAAAAAAGGGCCTTGCGGCCCTTTCTTGTTTGTATTGCAACCGTTGTCTTATTCTTTTTCGACTTCTTTCATACTGAGCCTGACCCTGCCTTGGCGGTCAATTTCCAGTACCTTAACGCTAACGATATCACCTTCATTCAGTTTGTCGCTGACTTTATCGACATGCTCATCGGAAATTTGTGAGATATGAACTAGACCATCTTTACCGGGAAGTATGGTTACGAAAGCGCCAAAATCCATTAACCGGACTACTTTACCTTCGTAAATTTTACCTACTTCGACTTCTTCAGTGATCTCTTCTATCAATCGACGCGCTTCTTCTCCAGCCGCTTTATCAACCGAAGCCACTTTAACAATGCCATCATCCGTTAAATCAATGCTTGCGCCAGTTATTTCGGTAATGCCGCGTATCGTTGCACCGCCTTTACCAATCACTTCACGAATCTTACTAGGATCAATTTTGAAAGTAATGATGCGCGGCGCAAAGTCGGACATTTCTTCCCGTGTCGTTGACAGTGATTTGTTCATTTCCCCCAGAATATGCAAGCGGCCTTGTTTTGCCTGTTCCAGCGCCGTTTTCATGATTTCTGCAGTAATACCATCAATCTTGATGTCCATTTGCAGTGCAGTGATGCCGTTTTCTGAACCGGCCACTTTAAAGTCCATATCACCTAAATGATCTTCATCACCCATAATGTCGGACAAAACGGCAAATCGATCACCTTCTTTGATTAAGCCCATGGCAATCCCTGCAACAGGCGCAGAAATCGGTACACCAGCATCCATTAATGCCAAACTGCTGCCGCAAACTGATGCCATTGAGCTGGAACCGTTCGATTCGGTGATTTCAGAAACAACGCGAATGGTATAAGGAAACTCCTCCATATTAGGCAATACTGCAGCTACACCGCGCTTAGCTAAACGACCATGACCAATCTCGCGACGCTTTGGTGAGCCAACTTGACCAGTTTCACCAACGCTATAGGGAGGAAAGTTGTAATGCAGCATAAAGGGTTCTTTATATTCACCCGCGAGCGCATCAATAATTTGTGCGTCACGTTGGGTACCTAAGGTAGCAACGACTAAAGCCTGTGTCTCACCGCGAGTAAACAATGCAGAACCGTGAGTTCTTGGCAATACTCCGGTTCTAACCGAAATAGGCCGAATAGAATCCAGTGCGCGGCCATCGATACGCTTGCCGTCATTAAGGATGGCATTGCGAACTATTTTGGATTCCAAATGTTCAATAATGCCGCGAATATCATTCGCTGCATAACCGCCATCTACCGTTAGTTTTTCAACAACGGTATTTCTAATGGCTTTCAATTGCTCTTGTCTAACCAGCTTTTCAGGTACTTGATAAGCCACCGTTATACTTTGCTCTACTTCGGCGGTAACCAAGTTAACCAGTTCAGCATTCGCTTGTGGCGCTATCCATTCAATAACACCTTTGCCCACCGCATTGGCAAATTCATTGATGGCATTAATGGCGATCTGCATGTGCTGATGTCCAAACAAAACAGCACCTAACATGATCTCTTCAGATAAGCCTTTTGCTTCGGATTCAACCATTAATACGGCATGAGCCGTTCCTGCTACAACCAAAGTTAATTCAGACTCTTTTAATGTTGCAGGCGATGGATTCAGCAAATAAGCACCATCTTTATAGCCGACACAGCTTGCGCCGATGGGGCCATTAAACGGCAAACCTGATATAGCCAATGCTGCAGAAGCGCCCAGCAAAGCAGGAATTTCAGGATCAACATCAGGATTTAATGAAATTACCGTTGCAACGATTTGAACTTCGTTAGTATAGCCTTCAGGAAACAGTGGGCGTACAGGTCTATCGATTAACCGGGACGTCAATGTTTCCTGTTCGGATGGGCGTCCTTCTCTCTTGAAAAAACCACCTGGAATCTTTCCAGCCGCATAAGCTTTTTCTTGATAATTCACGGTTAATGGAAAAAAGTCGCCACCATTGGCTTCTTTTTTACCAACGACAGTCACCAGTAAGGCGGTGCCGTCAACATCAATCATGACTGCGCCGTCGGCTTGACGTGCTATTTCGCCCGTTTCTAGCGTAATTTTTTGATCGCCGTACTGAAATTCTTTCCTAATAGGGTTCACTATGGGGGTTCCTTTGCGTAGGTTGGTTAAGGAGTGATGTCGGGTTGGTATCAAAGCTTTCATTTTGCCCTTGAAAACAAACCCGACCTACAACAAAAACGGCACTGAATTAGTGCCGTTTCCAGATAAACTTACTTACGTAAACCAAGACGCTCAATCAGCGAACGGTAGCGGTTGCTGTCTTTATTTTTTAAGTAATCGAGCAACTTGCGGCGCTGGTTAACCATACGCAATAAGCCGCGACGTGAATGATTGTCTTTCTTGTGCGCCGCAAAGTGCGGTGTCAAATGCAAGATATGTGCGGTCAATAAGGCAACTTGCACTTCAGGAGAGCCGGTATCTGTTTCTGATAAACGATATTCTTCTACGACCGCTTTTTTTTGTTCTGCTGTAAATGGCATTGATAATCCCTATAAGATTAAAAGTAAAAGGAAGCCGTCAAAAGACGACTTGTAAAAAATCCTGTCCACGATAGGGTGTAGAGCAGGATGGGTTTAGGGACGCATTGACGCGTATCTATATGTTAAGATTGAATAACTTTTTCGGCGATATTCTACCATCCAATAGCCTTTCACCCAAACCCAAAAAAACAGTGTCATGGTACAGTCGCACTGTACCGGCGCCAGCAGGTTCATGGGAAATAGTTTGTCCGTACCGAATATTTATCGCGTGTATATCAGAGAGATTCAAGAAGGGAATGGCTTCTAACGGTTTGTCAACAGCAAGGAGATTGTTATATAAATCCTGTTCGTCCATAGCGGATAGTTCTTCGATAGTTTTAGCGACCGTAATGCTAAATTGCCCAGCTGCCAAGCGTCGTAAAGCCGTTACTGTACCGCAACAATCCAGCGCAAAACCAATATCCTCTACTAAAGAGCGGATATAGGTGCCTTTGGAACATGCCACTTCCAGAGCCAATTGATCACCAGCAAAACTTAGCAATTTCAACTCAAAGATGCGAATTCGTCGGGCGGCGCGCGCTATGGTTTTGCCTTCCCGCGCAAGTTCATATAATTTTCTACCCTGGTGCTTTAGTGCTGAATACATTGGCGGCACTTGATCGATTACACCAGTAAAGCGCTGTAAACAACTTTCTATTTCAAACAAGGATAATTCCGGCACCGGACGCGTATCAATAATCACGCCTTCAGCATCGCCGGTATCGGTCATGACACCTAGCTTAACAACAACCTGATAGCGTTTATCATCATCCAGCATCAACGCAGATACTTTAGTTGCCTCACCAAAACAGAGCGGTAACAAACCGGTTGCCAAAGGATCAAGACTGCCAGTATGCCCCGCCTTATTGGCATTAAATAGACGCCTGACTTCCTGTAGCGCCTTATTTGAAGAAATACCGATACGTTTGTCCAGCAGCAATATGCCATGCACATTGCGTCCAGATTTGCGTTTACCCATGCGTTGCTAGCCTTCGCTCTGTTTGTCTAAGCCACTTAACAGCTCTGCAACGCGCATTCCTTTATCAAAGGAATCATCATAATAAAAGCGTAATTCTGAGATATGCCGCAAGCGCATCCGTTTTGCCAATTCATGGCGAATAACTGGCGAAAGCTCGTTTAGACACTTCACATTGATTCGCTTGCCATCTTCATCGACATTCAATACGGTGACATAAACCTTTGCCACCGCAAGATCCTTCGATACTTCAACGTCATTGATAGTCACAAAACCTAGCCTGGAGTCATCAATATCACGCTGCAAAATTAACGATAATTCTTTTTGCATTTGCGATGAAACACGAGCATTTCGCCCAAATTCTTTTGCCATAAAACTTACAATATCCGTTTAACTTCTGTGCGTTCAAATA
>CANNKH010000268.1 GCA_947504985.1 Methylococcaceae bacterium
CACATATTGATAGGGGACGCCTGCATCAGTGTGTATTGGTGTAATGGTACTTTCCGTCCAATATAAGCTGCCGTCTTTACGACGATTACAAAACACCCCTTGCCAGATATTGCCTTGAGTGATCGATTCCCACACACTTTTAATGTGGCCATCATCATGATAGCCAGAAGAGACAATACTATGTTTTTTACCAAGCGCGTCTTGTAAGGAATAACCGCTGACTTGACAAAAGGTGTCATTAGCATAAGTGATGATGCCTTGTGCATCAGTAATAGCAACCAAAGCATGGGCATCCAACGCATTATGAAATTCAGCATTTAATTTGCCTTGAATAAGCTTTTGCCCTTGATTGATCTGCACAACCAACGGATAGAGTACAAAAAACCAAATCATTGGCGCACTTATTAGCACTAACAAAAAACTTCTTATCACGGCTTCTTGAAGACCAGTGACGACATAAAAATTGTCCTGATACGCTGCCAATAATGGCGTTACCAAGGATTCACTAAGCGCCAAAATAAGGCTGATAGTGAGTAATGATAAAAAAAAGCGATAACTTATAACGCGTTGACTGAACATGATTTACCTCACCTATTGATAGAATTTATGACCACCGTTATGTAGCGAAATAAATCATAATGTCGCAGAAATTATTCGGCATTGACGTCATCTGTCATAGCAAGCTTTCTGTTTTTTCTTTTTATTCCTATTTTTCTGAAATTATACTGCTTATTTTGTGCGTGGTATTAATTTTTTTGGGGCACAGTTAACAAATTAATAACAATAGCTTGAGGCAGAAAGACGCTTACAAATGACTGGCTAGTCATTTTTTAAAAACCAAGGTAATTCGCAATAGATAACCTCCCATTTGAGCAGGTCGTTGGCTGAGCGAAGCCGAAGCCAGAAGCCAAGCCGATTGTCCGCTTCGGCTTCGCTCAGCGAACGGACTCACTCGTAATGGCGTCAATGATGGTGATTCTGAAAAGATTACCTGATTAACTGAAGTATTTTGCTAATCAGGAAACATTACGGATGCTGGCTTTAAGCCAATAATAATGAGGTTTGTGGTTTAAATTTATTGCGGAGGCGTATGCCGTTATGCCGATTCATCAGGTAACTTGCCGAAAACACTTTGATATTTGTTGTGCACCAATTTTTCTAGCTGTTTAAATGGAATTGGTTTACCTAATATAGGAATAGCTTCAGGCAAATTGCCGCGACTTTGTATGTCGGATAGTTGTAAACCACTGACAACAATAATGTCAGTTTCTGCATATTCTGGATCATTACGTATCGCTTGAATCATCTGAAAACCGTTCATATTAGGCATGTTGAGATCAGTAATGAGCATATGCGGTTTATATGCACCTACCCGGATCAGGCCTTCAAAGCCGTCATTTGCGGTGATTATTTCAATTGGAATAGTCCAATCCATCATATTTAACTGATACAGCATTAATAGTTCTGGACTGTCTTCGACAATGACGACACGCAATGTTGATGACTGTGCAACAGATTGTACTTTGTTAATTTTCTGATAAAACGAGTCAATGGTTGCTTTTGCAAAGCGTCGATGCCCACCCGGCGTTTTCCATGATTCCAATAGACCCGCGTCGGCCCATAATTGCACCGTTCTAGTGGTGACATTAAGCTGCAAAGCAACTTCTTTAGAGCTGTAAACTTTATCTATTGAGTTCATTTTTTTATTTTCAGTAGGCTAATTTGGAATACGGCCATTTGTTGTACTTACAGCGGTTTCATGTCGGTTAGGAGCGAGTACGACACACTCGGCAACATGATGACTGCCAGTCCTTTGAGGACTGGCAGTCATGCCATCCTCACTACCCCTGCTTTAAACAAAGCGAGGTTAAGCTATTTTATTAGGCTGCCTGCAAAAAATAAACCACCGGTTCGTAGTGCGGATGTTTACTGAGCAGAGGTCGTTCGCTGAGTGGAGTCGAAGCGAGCGATTGCTTTGATCCTGCTTGCTCCACCTTAAATTGGCGGTCTTTCAATAACAGCCTATTGCTTAAGTTCTTAGAGTAGCACGCCTTATTTCCTGATAGCATTCTTTAATACATTACCCTACTATGTGTTTTTTTTATTAATAGCCTTAACTTGCCTCGGTGACATCCCCTTTCCAATGACAGAGTTAGAATCATTTTTCAGTAGCGGCGGTGCTTTATCAGAGATTATTTCCGGTTATCAGCCGCGTGCAGCCCAGGTGGAAATGGCGGAGGCGATTAGTGATGCGATTAATCGCAATCAACATCTCATTGCAGAAGCGGGTACGGGCACTGGAAAAACCTTTGCTTATCTGATTCCTGCTATTTTTTCCGGTAAAAAAACCATTATTTCCACCGGTACTAAAAATCTACAAGATCAATTGTTTAATAAAGACTTACCGCTTATCCGCAAAGTCGTAAAAACACCTTTTGTGGCGGCACTACTTAAAGGCCGCAGTAATTATTTATGCACGCATCGACTGAAAAATGCGTTATCGACGACGTTAGGTTTCAGTAAGGAAGATGCGGCAGCATTGGCGAAAATAAACACTTGGGGCAAACGCACTAAAACGGGCGATACCTCAGAAATGTCGGGGGTGCCGGAATCCGATCCGGTTTGGTATCAAGCTACATCAACTATCGATAATTGTTTAGGTCAAGACTGCTCGGATTATGCCGATTGTTTTTTAGTTAAGGCACGCAAAAAAGCCCAGGAAAGTGAGATTCTGGTGGTCAACCATCACTTGCTGTGTGCGGACTGGTCAATTCGTGACAGTGGTTTTGGGGAATTATTGCCCAATGCCGAGGTGGTGATTATTGATGAAGCGCATCAATTAGCGGATACCGCCTCTAATTTTTTGGGGATTACCGTTGGCGCTAAGCAGCTGAATGATCTGGCTCAGGATGCACTCATTGAATATTTTAACGATGCCACCGATATCCCGCAGTTACGCAGTGCCGCTGAAGATTTGGAACATGAAGTGAAGGATTTGAGATTGGCTTTCGGTATCGAGCTGAAGCGTGGCGAATGGCAGGAGTTGGAAAATAATCCAACAATCATGACCGGATTAGCTGCCGTCAAAGCCCAATTACAGCGCTTGACGGATCAATTGAAACTCGCATCGGTTAAAACGAAAGGCTTGGAGAGTTGTTTTAAGCGAGCAGAAGAATTGATGCACCAGTTACAGCTTATTCTCGATGAAAAAACGGGTAAATGGATACGCTGGTATGAAATCCATAGAAAAACCTTTACCTTAAGCCGTACCCCCCTCGATATTGCTGCTGAATTTCGCTTGTTTATGCAACACCATAAAGCGACTTGGATTTTTACCTCAGCGACCTTAAGTGTGGCCAACAAATTTGATCATTTCGCTAATAATTTAGGCCTAAATGAAGCCGATAGCGCCAGTTGGAATAGCCCTTTTGATTATGCCAGCCAATCCCTGTTTTATCATCCCAAGGGCTTGCCGCAGCCGAACGATCCGCAATTTATCCCTTTGATTATCGATTTTGCGTTGCCGGTATTGCAAGCGAGCCAAGGCCGTGCTTTTTTTCTGTTCACCAGTCACCGTGCGCTTAAACAGGCGGAAGACTTACTGAAAAATAAAATCACCTACCCGTTGCTGGTACAGGGCAGCCGACCTAAGGCGATGTTGCTTGAGCAATTTAAAAAAGCCGGTAATGCCGTATTACTGGGTACCTCAAGTTTTTGGGAAGGCGTCGATGTCAGGGGCGAAGCGTTATCCTGCGTAATTATCGACAAACTGCCGTTTGCCTCGCCTGGCGATCCCGTATTAAAAGCACGTTTGGATGCCATGACACAACAGGGACGTAACCCCTTTTTTGAATATCAGATACCGGCGGCGGTTATTGCGTTACGGCAAGGCATAGGTCGGTTAATTCGAGATGAAACCGATAGTGGTGTATTAATGATTTGTGATCCGCGCTTACTAAAAAAAGCCTATGGACAACAGTTTTTAGACAGTGTACCGCCCATGAGGCGTACCCGTGACATTGCCGATGTTCAGGCTTTCTTTTTAAACCCGCGCTAGTCATGCTGACATAACCATACGTATCTACACAAGTTTTTATCGGACGTCATTCCGGCAGGGATTGCCGGAATCC
>CANNKH010000269.1 GCA_947504985.1 Methylococcaceae bacterium
TCCATGACCGCCGCCGGTCTTTCTTTGGGAATAAAGAAATTCATAATGGCGGCGGGTATAACAAAGTTAATGATCGCAGGAATCAATAGGGAAAAGAAATCGGCAAACGGCACCACACCTTTTTGCCAAACCAACAGCGTAGTAATATCGCCAAATGGGCTAAATGAGCCACCCGCATTGGAAGCAACCACAACATTAATACACGATAAGGCAACAAAACGTGGGCTATCTTTACCCATAGCCAAAATAACCGAGCCCATCAATAAAGCCGTCGTCAGGTTATTGCACGCCGAAGAAATAAAGAAAGCCTGAAAGCCGGTAATCCAAAATAACTGACGATAACTGAAGTTTTTGCTCAATAACCAGACCCGCAGGCTATCAAAGACGCCTCTATCTTCCATAGCGTTTAAGTAAGTCATCGATACCATGATAAACAAAAACAGCTCCGCAAAACCTTCCAGGCAAGCGCGAAATGCCACCCCGGCTTGTTCACTCATGCCGCCATTGACATAAACGGCAGCAATAAATATCCAGATTAAGCTTGCCGCAAACACCATAGGTTTTGACTTTTTCAATTCAGTCACTTCCTCGGTCATGGCGAGAATATAAGCTACAGAAAAAACAATCAAAGCGAGATAACCCGCCCAATGTTGGGTTAAATCTAAGGGTTGCGTTTGGCTAATCGTGCTCATTTGCTCTGCTGCGATTGATAAAGAAGGGCAAAGCAAAACAAGTAAAATCAGATTATATTTTGAGAACATTGACATTTTTACCCTATATATTTAAAGGTTCGTGATTCGCAAATTTATAAACACCATACATTCTATTAGCTTGCCAGTTTATCTAACGACTAAAAGTACCGTGCATTAATCCAGAAATGTACCGCGATACTGGCAAAATAACCCAATAAAATCACAGGCATCCAGCGTAAATGGCAGGTAAACGTATAATGTCCCTTGATATGACCCAGCATACCAACGCCGGGCGCTGAACCGATTGCCAACAAACTACCGCCGACACCCAAGGTTAAAGTCAGCAATAACCACTGACCAGGCGGAAGATCGGGGTGCATGTTTAACACGGCGAACATTAACGTACCGTTATCGACAAAAGCTGAAGACAAACCGATCATGATATTAGCCAAGGTCGGACTAATTTGTCCAAATAGAAACGAGGCAATCGCATCCAGATAACCGACAAAACCGATAGCCCCGATAATCATCATCGCACCATAAAAAAACAGCAGGGTATCCCAATCGACATTACCAACATTTTTAAACACATCGAAAGTTCGGGTGTTATTGGCTTTGGGAACGTCTAAATTGTAAAAACGGTACACATAAGCAAAATCGCTTTCTTGCTCATGAGTGGTTTTAGTCAGATAAAAATTCAAAAACTGCAATAACCCCAACCCGGTCATCATGCCCGCCGCTGGCGGCAATTCAAGTAACACGTTGGCGCTAACGGTAATAGCTAAAGTCAACATAAACAGAAAGATAATGCGCTTACTGCCGCGTCGCATAACCACTTTTTCCTGGATGGCATCGGGAGTTTCTTTAGGTATCCAAAAGTGCATGACACAAGCAGGCACCAAAAAATTCACCAGACAGGGAATTGCCAGCGAGAAAAACTCGGTGAAGTGCAAAATTTTCCGTTGCCAAACAAACAAGGTTGAAATACCGCCCAATGGACTGAAAGCCCCGCCTGCGTTGGTGGCAATGACAATATTCACACACGCCAAGGCGACAAATTCCGGTTTTTTCTTACCCACTGCCAGAGCGATTGAGCCCATCAATAAACCAATAGTCAAGCCATTGATAATTGTGGAAAGCACAAAAGCCAGTGCACCAGTAATCCAGAATAACTGCCGATAGCTAAACTGCCGACTCAGTAAATAAACCCGCAATCCATTAAAAATACCTCGCTCTTCCATCGTATTCAGATACGTCATCGATACCAGAATAAATAACAACAGCTCGATATAAGCGAGCAAATTACTTTCAAAAGCCAATGCCGCCACTTTTGCTTGTCCATGCAAGGCGTAATAAATACAAATCGCAAACCAAACTAATGCCGACCCCAATACCATAGGCTTGGATTTACGCAGTTCCGTCACCTCCTCCGACATGGCAGCAATATAAGCAGCAACAGTAACAAAGACAGAGAGATAGCCAATAATATGGTGGGTTAAATCTAAACTAACGGCGGTAGTTACCGTGTCCGTGTCAGCAAGGGCGCTGACTGGCAAAAACAGTACAACTAGACTCAAAAGTATAAAATTCATGAAGATTCCTGTCCCTGTAGAAGTGAAGGGCCAATTATAAGGCTTACAATCCCTTATAGTTAAACGTTTACTGGATATTTCTACCCTCTTAACCGACGTTGAAAACACGATAACATTACGCCGCGATCATACCGTTTTTTAGACAAGGCTTTGAATAGAAAAAAACAATATCATTATCAGGGAGAATTAATGTCTCATTTTTATCGGCATAATCAAGCCGCGACAACATATTTTTAATAATATTGATACGGGCAACCGCTTTGTCATCTGCGCTGACTATTGTCCAAGGGGCATTGATGTGATGCGTTTTGGCAAACATGATATTCCGCGCGTGGCTATAGTCATGCCAATATTTCTGAGCAGACTTGTCTATCGGACTTATTTTCCACTGCTTCAACGGATCGCGTTCACGTTCATCTAGACGCTTTTTTTGCTCATCCTTGCTAATATCCAAATAATATTTCAACAGTATAATACCCGACCGAATCAGCATGTTTTCAAAACTGGGTACGGTTTCAAGAAATTCATGGTATTCCTTATCGGTACAAAATCCCATAACCCGCTCCACGCCTGCTCGGTTGTACCAACTACGATTAAACAACACCATTTCTGAAGCCGCAGGAAGATAAGCGGTATAACGCTGAAAGTACCAACAACCCCTATCTCGATCAGAAGGCGTACCTAACGCAACCGTGCGTGTTTCGCGAGGACTGAGATGCTCGACAATACGCTTAATCGTGCCATCTTTACCGGCAGCATCACGACCTTCGAAGATAATCAGTATCTTATCGTTATGTTTAATAAGGTGATGCTGAAGTTTTACTAGCTCGATTTGTAAGGCTCTAAGGTTTTTTTTGTATAGCTTCTTATCAAATGCTTGTTCATCGTCTGTTTTTGTCATCTGCAATTTTTCGTATTTGTCATTGATGAGTTTTGTCGGCTACCAATTTAAGACGGGACAAGCCGCATCAAAACGACCGCTCGCTTCGACTCCGCTCAGCGAACGGCTTAACCTTAAACTGCCCCACCTTAAATTGGTAGCCGTTTTGCCGCGCGAAGTATAGCATCGCTAGGTCAACAGATTACGCGCCAGATACCTCATCAAACAACTCATCCTTTCTGAATGAAAATCTATAAATTCAATGATCTTCTTGCAAGTAAGTGTGCTCTTTAAAGTTTCGGCTATGCCAAACAAACCCTACGGCGGTAATCAACATTAAACCGGTAAAGAACCAAAAATAACTCGCTCCGGTAAGCCGACTCGAGCCATTGGGGTTTGCAATGAAAAAATTTACAGCACTGGTCAACAAATTACCTACGGCAACCGCAGCCATATAAAAAGGCATTTGCGCTGTAACACTTTCCAGATTCACTGGCGAAAAAGGAGCGGATATCTCGTCTCAAAATATTTACTTGGGCGACTCCCAAACACGGCATCTGAAGATTTTAGGTGCTGAATATCGAAAAAAATCATCGGAACCAATTTTTAGGCAATAGAACCCCTTCGCCGGCATCATCGGCTTTTGTTGCGGAACGCCCCGATACGATTTTAACCCGTTTTTCGAATCGGAATCGGCTGAACCAGTGAACGCATCTCGATGCGTCCCGCTTTCACATGGCCTAGCGCCATAGCCATCATAACTGCCAGGGCCAGCCCCATACGGGTTTTCATTTTGGCCTGACCCCGGATAAAGTGCTTTTCAAAACAGAAGCTATTGTCGGCTACCAACTTATAACGGGACAAAACGCAAAACTAGCCCCGGTATATCTGTATGATTAGTTAATGACAAAAAAAACAGAACAACA
>CANNKH010000270.1 GCA_947504985.1 Methylococcaceae bacterium
CTAGCTGATGTAAGTGAACGCAAGCCTTTTTTTGAAAATCTTGGGTATTAGCATCCAGTAAGGCAAAATTATCGGAGTCTGGTTCAATGGCATGTACAAGACCGGAAGAACCAACCCAATCAGCAAAAAGAACAGTGTAATAGCCAATATTGGCACCAATATCGAGAACTCTATCCCCAGTTTTTATTAAGCGTTGTAATAGTGTCGTCTCGACAGGTTCGAAAATACCGGCTGTAGCGATTCCCAAGCTGTCATCTGGGTCAACCCAGAATGGGCGATTGGTAAATAATTCAACTAATCGACCATTAATACCTGTCTGAGGCATAGTGGATGGGGACTTGTTATGGCCAGCTGAACATTGCCAGTGATGCGTTAAGTCTACCAAGCCTGGTTCCGGAAAGGGGTCACTAATAAGCAATGTTGCTACAATCTGTGCGCTGTCGTAAATATGTACAGCATCCTCACAACCTAGGTAGGCAGCTACATGATATTCCCCCTTACGCAAAGCGAGAGCAGGGAAGTAGATAATCACTTCACCTCTGCCATCTTCGTTTCGTTCGATAAGGACGTTGTCAGATCGACTGACTACGCAGGTAACAGTCATCAGAGTGCCGTAATCAATTGTTATGCCGACTGTAGGTGCAGGCAGTTGAGGGTCGGATTCAAATTGTAAGCGAATGGATAGATCATTCTCTCTGGGGCGTCCATGTAAAACGCGCCCCATTACACCGTCCAGGCTAACCTCAATATGGCTAAAATGAGCATGGCCCTTTGGTGCAGGTATTGATGCTAGTGTTTCTGTTTCTGGTGAATCTGGCGCTGAGGAGATTTCGGTAGATTTAGCTGTTGGCTCAATAGAAGTAGCTTGAGCATCGCCTGCCAAAAACATTCCGTAGCTTTGAACGACAAGTTGTGGCTCGCCACATGACTTTACACTACCATGATCTAGCCACAAAACCCGATCACAAAAAGCTTCTACCTGATATAAAGAATGCGAACAAAATAAAATAGTTTTACCGGCTTCTTTCATAGCACGAATGCGATCAAATGACTTACGTGCAAATTCACCATCACCTACCGATAGCGCCTCATCCACTATTAAAATATCAGGATCTACACTAGTAGCGACTGAAAACGCCAAGCGCACATACATGCCACTGGAGTAAGTTTTAACGGGCTGATCTATAAAATCACGAATACCCGAAAAATCAACAATCTCTTCATAGCGCTCTTCAATTTCTTTTGGATTCAGGCCCAAAATGGCCGCGCTCATGAATACATTTTCACGCCCCGTAAATTCAGGGTTAAAGCCGGCACCCAATTCCAGTAAAGCAGCAATACGGCCATGAATCTCTACGTTGCCTGAAGTCGGCGTTAAAGTACCACATAGCAATTGCAATAAGGTCGATTTGCCTGCACCATTGCGACCGATAATACCCAGCACTTCGCCTTTACCGACCTCAAAGCTGACATCGCGCAATGCCCAAAATTCACGAAAATATTGACGTCTACCTCGCCACAAAAACTGCTTAAGGCGGTCAGCGGGCTGATTATAAAGCTGATAACATTTGCTTAAATTATTAACACGGATGGCGATGTTATTCACTGAGTGTTCCTGCTGTTTATACATAGAGTAGCGTTCCTTAGTTCCTGCCTGGAGCTCAGCAGGTGACGCTCTGCGTCACGCACCGCTGGATGCATTCCCACGCAGAGCGTCACTGCCATTAAGTTAAGCGAAAAAGTAAAAGATTGGAGTGCAATAGCTTCAGCTATTGTGTTTTAAAACAGCTAAAGCAGTTTTACTCCAAACAGACAGATTCCTTAACTTAATGGCAGTGGGGAACGATGTAATAGACCATTCTAGCTGATGTTCAGTCATAATTGAATGCCGTTAGCCTTTGCCAAATGAAAGATGACTTTGTCTTGATGAGGTTCTTTAACGAGTAAGTCAACGGACAAATCCAGATTATCCTCAAGCGCAATTTTGCAACGTAGCGTCGGCATAAGGGTATCTCGATGTGACGTTTCGATATATAAATCAACATCGCCACCGCGCTTGGAATCGTCAACCCTTGATCCGAACAGCCAGATTAACGCATCTTGACCAAAATTTTGCCTAGTTGCGTTGCGAATAATGTTTATTTGCGTAGGAGTGAGTCGCATTTATTTTGTTGCTCTGCTTTCATTCATTTGGCTTGTAATCAACATGAATTCGGTGCTGAAATCTACTTGCTTAGGCGCAATGTCTAGCGACTGCAGGCAATAATTGAGAAAACGAACTGCTGTCATATAAAGCATGGGGATTAAGGTCTGCAAGGTATTAAAATGTTCGGCAATGTTAGCATAGTCAATATCATAATCATGCGCGGCCAGGTTACGCGCTGTTCGGCATAGTTGCCAAGTAGTTATTGACTCCAGTACGTTTGTTTTTTCGTAAAAGCTAAGAACTTTAAGAAAACTGTCAGTGGGTTCGCCGGCTAATAAGCAGGCATGCCGCATGGCTGCACCTAGCGTATCTTGTAATTTGGCGAATCTTTCATTAATAGCTGCTATAGCTTCGAATAAGGCAATATCTTTTTTGTGGATTTCTAAATGTTCTTTTGTTAATGGCCAAGTTAATTTTTGATTGGACGCATCAAGAAAATAAACGCAGCGTTGTATTGCGACTAATAATTCGGCAAGATGTTGTTTTTCAGAATCAAGTAAGGATAATGCCATTAAGCCTCCAGGAGTGTTGCATGAGATCTGGCGATCATTTGAAACGCAGTCGCCTCTGAGTGATGAGTTTTTGAGACGATATCAACGGGTAGGCCTAGTTTAGCCTCTAGTTCCATTTTTATTTGCGCACGCAGTAATAGCGATAATACACTATGCGTTTCGATAAATAAGTCTATATCTCCACCTCTTGCTTGGTCATTAAGTCTAGAGCCAAATAAATACACGGAAGCATTGGTTCCTGCCCAGTTAGCAACTGTTTGGAGGATGGTATTTGTTTGAGGTTTTGTTAGGCGCACTTTATGACTCGAAAAAGGCTGGCATCAGGATAGGCAATGCCTTGAGCAAACAGGCCGTTCCAGCTATAAGAAAGATGTTTGCCTTCTTTGGCAACGATAGTTAGGGTATCCAAGAAACGGACTGTCGGCAAATTTAATACTGAGCTCATAAGGTCATTCCTGTCAGGATAGCGTGCTCGTGTATGGCTTGCCTAGGCGTTGAAGGATTAAGCACCAGTACATCAATAGGCTGGTCGCCGATGCGCAATTGCAGTCTAGTGATAAGTTGTAACGCTTTACGTTCAGGTTCTGTTGTAGTCGAAGGTAGTTCAATCAGTAAATCTATGTCTCCACCTCGTGAGTTATCATTTATCCGTGAGCCAAAAATGTCTTGAACAGTGCTGCGAATAACCGCGCATGTTGATTCAGAAAGTCTCATGCAGCGCCACACATGGTTCTCACGCTTGGCATCTGGCATCGCTGGAGCGGGTCCGGATGCATTTCCACGCAGAGCGTCATTGCCCACAGTTAAGTAATCTGTGCTTGGAGTAAAACAGCTTCAGCTGTTTTAAAATGCAATAGCTGAAGCTATTACACTCCAAGTTTTTACTATTTTCTCTTAACTGTGGGCAGTGACCCAAAGCGTGGTAACGATAAAGCTAGAGCACATCAGCAAAGCCTTTTCTAGTCTTAGCAAACCAAAACCAACCTAAGCAAGCAATCACTAGGGCAATCATACTATAAACGCCTAAAGCCTGCCAGTTAGGCTGCAAGCCCCACAATAAAATATTGCGTACTTGCTCGATAATTAAAGTGACCGGATTCAGTAATAAATAAGGCCTAATATAGTCGGGCAAAGCGGTGAGTGGATAAAAGATAGGGCTCATAAACATTAATACGGTCATGGCCATGCCAATAAATTGACCGATATCACGAATAAAAACGCCGATAGACGCGAGTAACCACGACAAGCCCATAATTAACAATAAAAACGGCAAGAGTATGATTGGTAAATACAGCATAGTCCAAGTAAAGGGCTGACC
>CANNKH010000271.1 GCA_947504985.1 Methylococcaceae bacterium
CATTTCCAGTAAAGCGGGTGCATAACTATCATTCGCCAGTAATGCCTGTTTAAAGTAAGCCTTGGCTTTTTGCTGTTGCCCCAATCCTAACTGACAAAGCCCCGCATTGGTTAATGCCAGCCATTGCCGATCATTCAGTAGATTTGCAATCGCGCGATTCAACAAATCCATACCTTTATCAAATTGCTTCTGTTCACACAGGAAACGACCAAAGTTATTTTGCACACCCAAATCATCAGGCGCCATATTAAGTGCTGTGTTGTAATGCGCTCTTGCTTGCGGGTATTTTTCGATTTTCTCGTATAAGAAAGCTAGCGCATTATGTACCTGAATATTATTAGGTGCTTCCGCTAGCGCTCGCTCCAAATTCTCTTTAGCCACTTCCAGTCTATTCATATTCAGGTAGCGAATACCTAACTGTAAATGAATCTCTGCGGTATCTTCATCTTTTTTAGTTAATGAACCACAACCCACCACGGCGGCTAAAAGTAAGCAAACAGTTGTGCGAGCAAGTGTCTCTATTGGTTCAGGCGGCATGTTCAGCACTCATCATCGTTAACTTAAGATGCCTGCGACTTTTATCTTCCACCTGCCCAACCAATTGACCGCAAGCCGCATCAATATCTTCACCGCGCGTCTTTCTTATGGTCGTGACAATACCGGCTTCATTTAACAAGGTCTTAAACTGATTAATTCTATTGTTACTGGAACAACGGTAGCTAGAATTAGGAAACGGGTTAAACGGTATCAAATTGATTTTTGCAGGGACAGTTTTTAACAATTTAATGAGTCCGTGCGCGTCATCCAAGGAATCATTCACGCCATCAAGCATGACATATTCAAAAGTAACCGTGCGGCGTGGTGCAAGTTTGGCATTTTCGCGGCAAGCATCCATTAATTCCTTAAGCGGATACTTTTTATTGATGGGCACAAGCTGGTCGCGCAACTCGTCGGTAACGGCATGTAGCGATACGGCAAGGCTGACATCACAAACTTCAGTCAATCGATACATTGCCGGCACGACACCTGAGGTACTAATGGTCACGCGACGCTTGGATAAGCCATACACAAAATCATCCATCATTAAATTCATTGCGGCGACAACATTATCGAAATTCAACAAGGGTTCACCCATGCCCATCATGACAACATTGGTAATTTTTGCTTCTGCACCCAGACGATTTTGGGCAACGTATACCTGACCAATAATTTCAGAGGTAGTTAAATTGCGGTTAAATCCTTGTTGTGCGGTAGAACAAAATGTGCAGGCCAAAGCACAACCGATTTGCGATGACACACACAAAGTGCCACGTCCTTCTTCAGGAATAAATACCGTTTCGACGCGATTACCACAATGGGTTTGCAATGCCCATTTTCTTACACCATCACTGGCGAGTTGTTCAATGACAATATCGGGTGCGGCGATACAGCAATGCTCGGTTAAATAACTGCGTAATGATTTGCTTATATTGGTCATCAGTTCGAAGTCTTCGACGCCTTCCTGATAAATCCATTTAAGTAATTGCGTGGCTCGAAACGGCTTTTCGCCTAAAGCGACAAAAAAGGCCGCAAGGCCTTTTCTGTCGAAATCGAGCAAATTGATTTTTTTTAGTTTAGCGGGTTCTTGCACAGAGTTCATCATCTGAGAAAAAGAAGCTAATTTCTCTGGCGGCCGTTGCTACTGCATCGGAGCCATGTACTGCGTTTTCGTCAATGCTGCTCGCAAAATCGGCGCGAATCGTGCCAGGGGCAGCTTCTTTTGGATTAGTTGCGCCCATAATGTCACGGTGTTTAGCGACTGCATTCTCACCTTCCAGCACTTGCATAATAACGGGACCTGAAATCATGAAAGCAATCAGATCATTAAAAAAACCGCGCTCGCTGTGCTCTGCATAAAAACCCTCTGCTTGTTCTTTAGTCAAATGCAACATTTTTGCAGCGATAATTTTTAAGTCATTTTTTTCAAAACGGCTATAAATTTCGCCAATACTATTTTTTGCAACGGCGTCAGGTTTAATAATTGAGAAGGTACGTTCAATTGCCATGGTGTTTTAAAACTCCTAAAGTGTGATGTGATTGTTGATTATAGCTGATTCGCTTGGCCTAAACAGCCAAACATGACATGTTAAGCTAAGGCAAATTGTCAATATGTTCGCCTTCCTTTACTGGCGGCATTAAATCCGCAGGGCTGACGCCTAGCATTAAAGCTACCGGACTAGCAATGAAAATGGAGGAATAGGTGCCAAAGAACACACCAAACAGGAGAACGACAGAAAAGCCATGAATGACTTCACCCCCCAGAAAAAACAGTGAAACCAGCACTAAAATAACGGTTAATGACGTCATGATAGTCCGACTTAGCGTGATATTAACCGAGTAGTTCATCATTTCTTCAGTGGTTTTATTTCTTAGTGTGACAAAACTTTCACGTATACGGTCATAAACCACAATCGTATCATTCAAAGAATAACCAATCAGCGCAAGTACCGCCGCCAATACCGTCAAATCAAATTCCATCCCTAACACAGAAAATACGCCCAAAGTGACGATAACATCGTGGAAAGTCGCAATAACTGCGCCTAAAGAAAACTTCCATTCAAACCGCCAAGCCACATAAATCAAAATACCGATCGTTGAATATAATAGGGCTAAAAAACCATCTTGAGTAAGATCATCACCAACTTGCGGCCCTACAAATTCAACGCGGCGCAAACGGGCTGGTTCTGCGCTATTTTTGTTTATCGCATCCAAAACATGAGTGCTTAAATCTGCACTACTGACACCTTCTTGAAGCTTCATTCTAATTAACACATCTTTGGCAGTACCAAAGTTTTGCACTGTCGCATCAGTAAAACCAGCTTCATCCAACGTAGAACGTAGCACGGATAAATCAGCGGCTTTTTGGTAGCCCACTTCAATCAACGTACCACCGGTAAAATCAATGCCCATCTGCAAACCATTCACAGCTAATGAAGCTATCGAAATAATCGACAACAAACTGGAAAAAATCAGGGCGATATTGCGATTACCTATAAAGTTAATATTAGTTATTTTCATAGTTTAAATTTTAATAATGGGGTAAACCCTTGTGGTTGCCGTAAATGCAAGATAAAAATACACAAGGCAATCACAGTAGATTGCCCCTTGATCCCTAAATCGACAATTTTTCAACCCGACGGTCGCCATAGATCCAGTTAATTACCATCCGTGTACCGGTAATGGCGGTAAACATCGATGACAAAATACCGATAATCAACGTCACGGCAAAACCTTTCACTGAGCCGGTACCAAACGCAAACAGCACGATAGCCACGACCAGATTAGTGACATGCGAGTCAAGAATAGTCGCAAAGGCTTTCTCGTAACCGATAAAAATACTGGTCTGCGGCGAGTTACCATTTCTGATTTCTTCCTTAATCCGTTCAAAAATCAATACATTGGCATCCACCGACATCCCGACGGTCAAGATAATACCGGCAATACCTGGCAAGGTTAATGTCGCTTGCAGCATTGATAAAATAGCCACCACAATCACGACGTTAAACGCCAAGGCAAAATTGGCAATCATCCCAAACAATTTGTAATAAACCGCCATAAACAGCACGACTAAGACAAAACCGACGATGAAGGAGAGAAAGCCTTTATCAATGTTATCCTGACCCAGACTGGGCCCAACAGTACGTTCCTCAACAATATCAACCGGTGCCGCCAGCGCACCTGCTCTCAGTAACAATGACAAATTCCGCGCTTCTTGTGGACTATCCAGACCAGTAGTTTGGAAGCGTTTACTAAATACGCCCTGAATGGTTGCCACACTAATCACTTTTTCAACCTTTTCTTTATGACGGACTTTTTCGCCATTAACTATTCGGGTATCCACTTTGTATTCGATAAAAACAACCGCCATCGGTTTGCCGATATTAGCCTGCGTCAATTTGCCCATTTTGGCGGCGCCGACACCGTTCAACGAAATGAATACCGCAGCGCGTCCATCCTGATCCATACC
>CANNKH010000272.1 GCA_947504985.1 Methylococcaceae bacterium
ACCTGCTCAAATGGAAGGTTATTTATTGCGAGTTACCTTATCTAAGCTAAAAACAATAACCTGATATGTTTATTAATACGTTACCCATCATCTTTACTTACACTTCCCTGTTTAATGCCGTTGAAGCAATCATATTTTTGAGCGCTATTTTTTGCCTCGTCTATTTTTATACGCCTGCTTGCAATGAGCGCTGGAAAGATAGACCTAGCAAAAGCTGGTATCTGTTGTTGAATTCGGCCTGGTTAGGTCATGCGGCATTATGGCGTGCATTTTGGCCGTTTTTTCTGTTAGTCAATATCATTCTTTATTATATTGACTACCGAATCAGTAATATCACCTATACCATCGCGAGTTGGAAAACCGTCCACGGCATGATGATTTTACCGATTATCTGGTGGATAACCTCGGTCTGGCGATGCTCTGAAAATACCAGCCATAAACTATGGAGTGTCGCTGCGCGTAGTGTGACCCTCTACCTTGTTTTAGAGCTCATCCTGCGTTTTTTTATCAGCACACAATTTCCACATACACTTTTCGACTGCCGACTTTTAGTGATGGAATATGGTGATTGCTTGTAAAACAACACCAGTCGTTCATTACATCATCATTTACCGCATACGCTGAGAACCATAGGTATTCTATTAATTAACAATAGATCATTTATATCCCTACTTGGTGCAAATTAGAATACAAATGCACCGGCTAGATACATTAAATCGCTGCGCTACTCCACCGCACCCTATCCACGATTAACCACCACCAATCTTGCCAAACAAGGCACACCGCACGTTATAACTAATACGGCAACATATTAATCGCAGAAACACTCTTTATGGCATGTAATATGCTATAATTTTTAATATGTTTTCATTAGCGGACTATTCAGCGTTAAACATGTTTCACAATACCGTCACTCACGGTGATTATGATGACATTGCTCTGTATTCCCGCACTCGATTTATATTGAGGAAAAGCCAATGTTAAATTTAACCCCTTTATTTGAAACTTATTTCAGTTGGCCAATCACCTTTTCAGGTGATCTGACTGCATTCGTGTTACTGGTTTTCTTTGGTCTACTTTCAGCGCTTGAGTTTATTTTTCCAAGAGAAAAACTACCGACAAAATCGTTACGCCAATCCTATAAAACAAACATTAGCCTATTTGTTTTTAACAGCGCCGTCATGTCGTTATTATCGGTTGGATCCCTTTTTTTACTCGCTCAACGCTATTCACATCAAGGCTTACTGCGTTATCTGGATGATGGCCTATGGCAAGCGGTGCTGTCTTTTCTCTTGCTCGATCTACTGCTGTATCTCTGGCATAAAGCCTGTCATCAGCTTGACCTTTTGTGGATGTTTCACCGCGTGCATCACAACGATCCCTGCTTGAATATTTCAACCGCATTTCGAATACATGTTATCGAGTTATTCATCACCAATATGTTGAAAGCCCTCTATATCGTTTTAATGGGTATTGATCAAATCATGGTGCTGGTAAATGAAGCAATCATTACCTTGTTTATCATGTTTCATCACACCAACATTACTTTTAAAGGTGAAAAATTGCTGGGATTTATCGTTATTGTCCCGTACCTGCATCGTGCGCACCACTCAGTGCAACGTCATGAGCATGACAGTAATTATGGCGCGGTATTGTCACTTTGGGATCGGCTGTTTGGTTCATTGACAGAATTTAAACCCAAGGTAATCGGCATAGGCGGCTATTCTCCTCATGATTTTATTAATCTGATAAGGTTTGGTTTTGGATGGTCTGCCCCGACGCCTTTACAGCCACTTGCCATTGATCTGGATGCAATGATTGCAGAAGCCGCTTATTACCGTGCCGAAAGACGTAATTTTCATCCAGGCTATGAGCTATTGGATTGGTTTGAAGCGAAAAAGGAAATTATCAAACTGGTTTATGGCGATAAAGCGCCAAGTAAAAAACAAACGAGCAACACGCAACGTAATTACTTTGGCTTAACTATTATTAATGCGCTAAAGCAATAGCTTTCGATGCACTTTATTAGCGAAAAACAAAGGACGGTCGCGGTTTTTTGAACAGCTTATTAAGCAAAGCCATAAAAACTGTAATAAGATAGCGCCAGTTTTATCTTGATAGAGGTTTTAAGCTATGCGTCGCTTTCTTATTTTACTGGGCTTTATTTTACTTAGCTCTGCCACCTTCCCTCTAGTTGCTGCTGATGAGCCGCAGCCCGATCTTGAGTCTTTGCCCGAAGTACCGGCGCCACCCATGCCGGTACAAAGTGGAGAAGCGATTGAGCCTGAAATCACTATTACCCGTCGCGAAAAAAAAACCATTCAGGAATATCGCAGGGGCGGCAGGCTTTATATGATTAAAGTCGTACCCGATATTGGCCCGCCCTATTATTTCCTCGATACCAATGGTGATGGCAGACTGGATGTTCGTAGCAGCGACCTAGATCAAGGCAGCCATATTAATATGTGGAAGCTCCTGGAATGGAAATAGTCCAATAGGTCTGGGGACTTAACCCCGAATTCACCCCAAAAAACGCTTAAAAACTAATCCTTATTATGCCTTGGCACGAAATCCAACAATTTTTCGTGCCTTGTCTTTTTCAACGGCGCTGCTTGTTAACCGCCTATTGCGGCTCAAAAATAACCGCTTAAACCTTGCTTACGCCACGCATTAAATCGACACTCTCTTTGTGCAGACGCATTAATCGCTTCAATAACGGCTATCGCGTATAATTTCCCGCCAACAGCAACCTTTTCCAAGAAGATTTAGCTTTATGTCAATGTCCTTAAGAAAAATTACACATCAAGTTTTAGTCGGTAATGTCAAAGTTGGCGGTGGCGCGCCCCTCGTCGTCCAGTCCATGACCAATACCGATACCGCCAATGTTTCTGCAACCGTTAATCAAATTATTGAACTCGCTACCGCCGGTTCCGAGCTGGTACGTATTACTGTCAATTCTGAAGAAGCCGCCAAAGCGGTTGCTGAAATTCACAACCAATTAGTTCAAAAAGGTCACACCGTGCCGATCGTTGGTGATTTTCATTTTAACGGTCATAAGTTACTGGAAAAATACCCGGATTGTGCCCAGGCTTTAGATAAATACCGTATTAATCCAGGCAATGTCGGACGCGGTAAAAGTCGCGACCCCCAATTTCAGCAAATGATTGAATTTGCTTGTCAATATGACAAGCCGGTAAGAATTGGTGTCAACGGCGGCAGTTTGGATCAAGCGGTTTTAACGCGCTTGCTGGACGAAAACCGGTTACTAAAAATACCAGAACCCTTACCTGCCATTACCCGTAAAGCGATTATCTTATCTGCATTAGAAAGTGCAGCTAAAGCTGAAGAGATAGGACTTGGCAAGGATAAAATCATTCTTTCTTGCAAAATCAGCAACGTCCAGGAACTCATCAATATCTATGAAGATTTGTCCAGTCGTTGCAATTATGCGTTACATCTTGGGTTAACTGAAGCCGGTATGGGCTCTAAAGGCATAGTCTCTTCATCGGCAGCATTGTCGGTACTCATGCAACAAGGCATCGGTGATACTATCCGTATTTCCTTGACGCCTGAACCGGGCACCTCCAGAACGCAAGAAGTTATTGTTGCCCAAGAAATCTTGCAAACCATGGGATTCCGTTCGTTTACACCCATGGTTATTTCCTGCCCTGGCTGCGGACGCACCACCAGCGATTATTTTCAGCAATTAGCGATGGACATTCAAAGCTATTTACGCGATCAAATGCCGATATGGCGCACACAATACCCCGGTGTCGAAGCGATGGAAGTCGCGGTGATGGGATGCGTCGTCAATGGTCCGGGTGAAAGCAAAAGCGCCAATATTGGTATCAGCCTTCCTGGTACGGGTGAAACGCCGGTAGCACCGGTTTATGAAGATGGCGAAAAAACAGTAACACTAAAAGGCGACAGGATTGCTGAAGAATTTCAGGAGATCGTACAGCGATATATTGAATCGCATTA
>CANNKH010000273.1 GCA_947504985.1 Methylococcaceae bacterium
CAACATGGCACTATGACTATGATTAGAAAGTCAGCCTTACTAGAAGTCGGTAATTGGGCGGAATGGTGTATTTGTGAAGATAGCGAGTTGGGTTTGCGCTTATATGAAGCGGGCTATGATTCGGTTTATGTGAAGGATTCTTTTGGTCGCGGCTTGATGCCTGACACCATGTCCGGTTATATGACCCAACGCTTTCGTTGGGTTTATGGGGCGATGCAAATTATCAAAGGTCATTGGCGCAGTTTTTTACCTAGCAAAAAGTCACCTTTGACTGCCGCACAACGTTATTATTTTATTGCCGGTTGGTTGCCTTGGTTTTCTGATGCTCTGGCCTTATTCTTTACGATGGCAAGTTTAGTGTTAACGGGCATTATATTGACTGATCCCATACACAGTGAACTACCGGCTAATGTGTTTTTATTGCCGACGGTTGGTTTATTTAGCTTTAAAATTCTACGTGGCTTATGGCTATATCAAGCTAGGGTTCCTTGTTCAGTATGGAAATCATTAGGCGCTGCTTTAACCGGCCTATCTTTAACGCACACTGTAGCTAGAGGCACTATACAAGGCTTGTTTACTTCTGGTAAGCCATTTATGCGCACCCCTAAATATGAAAAACAAGGGCCGTTGTTTGCTGGGTTAATGACCATTAGGCAGGAATTGTTCTTATTGATATTATTGAGTTCTGCTATCGCGGCAATGTGTTCTATAGAGCATTTCGATAATTTAAGCGGACGCTTGTGGATCGCTGTTTTATCAGTACAAGCTGTGCCTTATGTAGCAGCGTTATTAACTTTGTTGATTAGTATTGCACCGAATTATGGTCGCAAATCTAAGTTATTGGCTGAAGAGTTGGATGAGTGAGGTTAAAGGTTAAAGGTTAAAGGCGAAAGGCGAAAAGAACTGATGTGTAGCTTTTTTCGCCTTTAGCCCTTTGCCTTTAGTCTGATCTACTGTTCTCCAAATAATTGCGTTGTTAATAAATCCACCCTATTACTAGGAAAAAGCATATGTCACTTATCCGCCAAGACGACTTTATTCAAAGTATCGCTGATTCGTTGCAATATATTTCTTATTACCATCCACTAGATTTTATCCAAGCTTTAAACGCCGCTTATCAAAAAGAGCAAAGTCCTGCTGCCAAAGATGCCATGGCGCAGATACTGATAAATTCGCGGATGTGTGCTGAAGGCCATAGACCTATTTGTCAGGATACCGGCATAGTCACTGTGTTTTTAAAAATCGGTATGGATGTGCAATGGAAGGCCGATCTTAGTGTCACTGATATGGTCAACGAAGGTGTGCGCCGTGCTTATAGTTATCCTGATAATGTATTAAGAGCCTCGATACTTAAAGATCCCGCAGGGAAACGTATTAATACCGGCGATAACACACCTGCGGTCGTGCATATGGAAGTAGTGCAGGGTAATACGGTAGAAGTTAATATCGCAGCTAAAGGTGGAGGCTCTGAGGCCAAGGCCAAGTTCATTATGCTTAATCCTTCAGATAGCATTGCTGACTGGGTGCTTAAAACAGTGCCGACTATGGGTGCAGGCTGGTGTCCTCCGGGCATCTTAGGTATAGGTATTGGTGGCACGGCTGAAAAAGCCATGCTACTGGCCAAAGAAGCCTGTATGGAATCCATAGATATTCAAGATTTGATAGCACGCGGCCCAAACAACGCTCTGGAAGAACTGCGCCTAGAGCTATATGAGAATGTGAATGCCTTGGGCATAGGTGCACAGGGCTTAGGTGGCTTGACGACGGTGTTGGATATTAAGATTAAAGATTACCCCACTCATGCGGCTAACAAGCCTGTGGCTATGATTCCAAATTGCGCCGCCACTCGCCACGTTCATTTTGTTTTAGACGGCTCTGGTGTCGCTGAATTTAAGCCACCTAGGCTTGAAGATTGGCCTAACATAACATGGGATGCTGGCTCTAGTGCTCGCCGGGTAAATCTCGATACCATCACGCCTGCCGAAGTCGCTACTTGGAAGCCCGGTGAAACCTTATTACTGAGCGGCACCCTGCTCACTGGACGTGATGCAGCGCATAAACGCTTAACAGATATGATCGCGCGTGGGGAGCCCTTGCCCGCTAATATCGATTTTACTAATAAGTTTATCTATTACGTAGGTCCTGTCGATCCAGTGCGAGATGAAGTCGTAGGGCCTGCTGGACCTACGACCGCCACGCGTATGGATAAATTTACCGAAACTATGTTACAGCTTGGCTTGCTGGGCATGATAGGTAAAGCCGAGCGCGGACAACTTGCTATAGATGCCATCAAAAAACACCAAGCTGTTTATTTGATGGCAGTCGGGGGTGCAGCTTATCTAGTGTCAAAAGCCATACGCAAATCACGTGTCGTGGCTTTTGCTGATTTAGGCATGGAAGCTATACATGAATTTGTGGTTGAGGATATGCCGGTGACTGTCGCCGTCGATACTCAAGGTAGCTCTATACATCAAACAGCACCTATTATTTGGCAGAATAAAATAGCTAAGATTCCAATGCTTGAAGCATAGTCGTCGCTTGTAACTTTCGGCTACGTATTTAATACGGGACACTAGCTTAATTGTTCACTTTTAGACAGGGTTCTCTTAAGCGCAGACAAAGGGTTAATGGTTAAGCCTAATACCTGTCACGCTTTAAGTTGGTAGCCTAACTTTCTGGGTACTTGGAGTAAAACAGCTTCGGCTATTTTCCGATATAAACGGTGGATGCGCGCTGCTTATCCACCCTACAGAACTGATTAACCGTGGGCAGTGACGCCGAGCTAGGGCTCAGCGTTTCCAGAATCAAGACTTTTCTCTTTAGCTAATAACTCAGCGAAGGCCTGTGCTGATAACGGTCGGTTTTTGATATAGCCCTGATAAGCATCACAACCTTTTTCACGCAAGAAATTCAACTGCTCCACTGTTTCTACGCCTTCTGCCAGCACTTTAAAACCTAGGGTATGCGCCATCGCCACTATAGTCGTGGCAATTTCCATGTCGTCTTTATTAAAAGGGATTTTCTCAATAAAACTTCTGTCGATTTTTAATACATCAACAGGAAAATACTTTAGCCTAGCCAGTGAAGAATAGCCTATACCAAAATCATCGATGGCCAGTCGTATGCCTTGATGACGAAGATTATTCAGAATATCTAGGGCAAGATCACTATTTTCCATTAAGCCACTTTCAGTAATTTCCAGCTCTAATTGTCCTGCCGGTAGCCCCGTTTCTTGTAGAACACTCGCAACTAAGGTATTGATATCACTACGTCGAAATTGATGCGGAGAAACATTCACTGCCATGGTTATCGGCAGTAAGCCACTATCTAGCCATTGTTTGGCTTGTGTACACGTTTCTCGTAATACCCATTCGCCAATTTCAACAATAAGATGGCTTTCTTCAGCAATGGCAATAAAACCTAGTGGTGGAATTAAACCGTTTATAGGATCTTGCCAATAGACAAAAGCCTCAGCGCCTATGATTCGACCACTGTTGATATCTATCTGAGGTTGGTAAAGCATGTGTAATTCTTCTTGCTCTATAGCTCTACGTAAGCGAACTTCTAATGCAATACGTTCTTGAGCGGCACGAGTAAGCTCTTCAGAAAAATAAGCAAAACAACCTCGACCCTGATCTTTAGCTTGGTATAAGGCCGCATCAGCGTGATCTAATAAAGATTCTGGCGTACAACCATGCTGTGGATACAAACTAATGCCAATACTGACACCGATCCTTACATCATCAGATTGAGTCAAATTAAAACGCTTGCTTAAATCACTGATAATTTCTTCAGAGACTCGTGCGGCATCATCAGGGTGAGCAATGTCATCGAGTAACACTATAAACTCATCGCCACCTAATCGAGAAACCATATCGACATTACGTAATCTTGCCGTCATACGCGCCGCAACTTGTTGCAGCAACTCATCGCCTGCCATATGCCCTAAACTATCATTGACGGCCTTAAA
>CANNKH010000274.1 GCA_947504985.1 Methylococcaceae bacterium
CGCGCATTTCAAATTTTAAATCAAAGGAAAAGCGAGTTAGCGTATCGGCTGGTTCGCAAAAGTGTGGGATATGGCGCACTAAATCTATTAAAAAAAACATCAGAATTCATTTTTATTGGTATCACCTGAGCAGTAAGCTCCCCTTATTATCGTTCCCACGCTGCTGCATCACTGCCCACCGTTAAGAAATAAATTTTAATAATCAATAAATTAGAATTGTGTAGGTTGGGTTAGCGATAGCGTAACCCAACATTAACCGCTCCGATGTTGTCGGGTTACGCTATCGCTAACCCAACCTACGAAAGAATGTCTCACAAAGACAATATACAAGTTATTGATTATTAAATTATATTCCTTAACGGTGGGCAGTGACACTGCTGCGTAGGAACGATAAATAATCAGCTAATCATATACTTCCAAAGTGTGCATTTTTTATTTTATTGGCATAGATGCTGCTTTAATATTTGAGTAACCTTAAAGTCTGTTATCGATATAGCGGCTTATTATTAGGGTCACGGCATATTAACAATAGAATGTCCCGGAGGACTTGATGAAAAAAACAAACATGGCAAAAAAACTGGCTTTGTACTCAGCTGTTGCAGTAATTTGTGCCGCAGGACAAAGTGCATTTGCACATACCGGTATCAAAGATAAATTATTCGTTGAAGGCATAGGCAATACCGGCAGTGGTGCAGCAGCTTATAACGCTTTCACCACCACGCATGGTTGCGCTACTAACGATATTCCAGAAGGCGGTTCAGGTCAGCGTTTAAATGTCATTGCTCAGGCGGCCTTATTTCCAAACTCTCCTAGTTCTGTTGATACTATTGTGTATCGCTATAAAACCGGTTCTATTGTTGCTAATACTGTCGGTGTTGATGGTACCGTGTTGACTGGGCAAGCTACTTCTTTACCAGTTACTAGCCCTAACGATTTGTCCGATGATATTAATGGCGCACTTGCAGGTGCGGGCTTTAATAATTTAGGTATGGGTTTGGTTTCTCCCAACTTATTCGGTAATTTAATTATCCCTAAAACCGATGCCAACTTGGTTGCGCGTGGTTATGCGGCATTCAGTGGCCCAGTTCCAACTGTGGGTGGTGTGATTAATGAAATGCCATTACAAGAAAGTGTGATTAGCACGACTGGACTTTCGCCTTTCAAATTCAACGTGCCTACTTTTAAAACAACCTCATGCGCAAAAAATCTTATTGTGCGTGTTGCGGTAACTAACTGGTGTAAACGAGGTGGTGGCGTCAAGCATGATGCGGATCGTAAAGATGTCTGGATCGGCACCGACACACACAGTGTTTTATATAGCATGACTGGTCCAGATCATGGCATTATGCCTAATAGTCGTGTTACCTTGGGTATGACGGATACTACTTCTGAGCAAGGCAACGGCAAAAGCTTCTGGCCATCATTTACCGTTACCCGTGATTTAGTTAAAAATCCACTGCCTGCTGCATGTAATGGCGATAGCTATGATGTTGTTATCGAGCCAAGCGGCGCTGACATTGATGCCAACTTGACCATTAAACAAGGCGCTTTCCCTACTGGCGCACCAGGCAATAAGTTTGAATAAGTAAGCAATAAGACCCAATAGCTGTTTCAGTAACTAAGATTACTGAAATAGCTTATGAACAAATGCCGAAACAATGGCTGTTGCTAATGCAGCGGATTGTTTCGGCTTTTGTTGTTGACACTTTTAAAATCAGTGTAGTTATGGCAATAGTTACAGGTAAGTTATTGGTATTTATCTATTTATTAGGGATATCTACCACATTGATGGCAGATAAAAGCGCTGTTCGCTTTACTGTGGCTATTAATGCTAAATCTGAATTGCGGCTCGAATTAACACACGCCCCTTTAGATCAGGCACTGAACGAAATTGCCAATAAAACCGACACATTGATACATTATTCAGCATTACCGGAAGGCTTGTTTAGCGTCAGTTGTACGCAGCCATCGGTAACAGAGATTCTTCATTGTCTGCTTGATAATAAAGCAGACTTAATTGTTCGTTATGCACACCCGTTATCTAAAGCAGAGCAACAAAATCTGCCAGTAGAAATATGGGTGTTGGCTACACCCTTTGATGTCACATTAAGCGCTGATCGGTCGCCGAGCACGTTAATCGACAGTGCTGCAAATACGCAAGCGTTTTATTGGAACGACATTGGCAAGCTGCGGGCAGCGGCAACAGAAAACGAGCCTCAACACCGCGTCGATGCGATTGCTATGCTCGCCACCCAAGAACAACAAGCAAGCGATCAAGCCATTCATGGTGTTTTGACATCCGCATTATCAGACCAAAACGCAGAAGTGAGAGCACAAGCGGTTTCGGGTCTGGTTAAAAAAGGCGGAGATGAGGCTTCAGAGGTGTTGCAATCAGCCTTACAAGATAATGATGTCTCAGTGCGCTTAATGGCAGTAGATAATGCCGGTGAAAACTCAGCATTATTACAACAAGCACTAAACGATAGCGATGAAACTGTGCGAGCTTATGCGGCAATAAAATTGGATGCTATTTCGGCGCAATGATTGATAATGCCGCCCACAAAAAATAAACCACCGTTGGCTGAGCGAAGTCGAAGCCATAAGCCGCTAATTTGCTTCGGCTTCGCTCAGCTAACGGTGGTTTTGGGTTTATCATCGTTAAGTCGACAGTATTGAATTTTAATCGGCTCTATTTTTTATTCAACGCTAGCCTGCTAGCAACGACAAGGAACATTATGAAAAAAATACCGTTAAAGCAAGGCTTGGCAATCATGTCATTAATAATGGCATTGGCACCAGAAAACTTGGTTTATGCTCATGATCTAAGCGGATCGTTAGGCTTCGCTAGTACGTCGATTGACTATTTTCAAGTGCATTGTTTTGATGATGGCGCAGGGCCAAACGGTTATTTAGAGGTTGCGCTAAAAGATATTGCGCCGGTAGCCACACCTAAAATTAGTTTGCAGGTTATCAGGGATAACATGGCAACCAATACGACCGATCCGATTGATGGTGATGCAGGCGAAAGTCCTATTCTTAGCGTTAACGGCAGCGGGGATCAGTATTATTTATTGACTATTGATAAAACAGCAGCAGGTGCAGAAAACTACTCTGTTGAATACCATTGTATGACTAATGATAATCAACATACTGGCACAGAACTTTATATGATTACGAATCAATAGGTTAACATTAAAAGATGATAACTATCATGAAAAAAATTCCACAAAAAAAAGCCGTTATAAGCGCATTATTGTTGATTATGCTGCTAGATACCGGTTTGACTTCAGCCGCCAGCTTAAATGGATCATTAGGGGTTAGTAGTGCAGCAACGGATTTTTACCGCGTTACTTGCGGGTCCAACACTAATGGCGTCACTAATAATCTACGTGTCTCCGTTATCGATTTAGCCCCCGTAGCGAGTCCTATGATTAGCGTTCAAGCGATCAAAGGGACATTAGCAAAAAACACCACAGATACGGTTGATGGCAATACGACTTATAGCTCAGCAATTGTTATACCGGGCGGGAATGGTACGTATGACATGAGGATAAATAAAACGGCGGTAGGTGCAGAGCTTTACAGATTAAATTACACCTGTTTGAACAGTGCCGGTAAAGCTACCGTTACCACGCTTACTGCCGTACAAAATCAGTAACATAATAATTGGCAGTCATTGTATTGCCGAGCGTGGGGTACTGATTTCTTAGGTAACTCGCAAAAAATAAACTACCGCTGGCTTCGGCTTCGCTCAGCCAACGGCCTGCTCAATTGGGAGGTTATTTATTGCAAGTTACCTTAGTAAGACTACAAAATATTATTCATCTTAACTATCTATTAAAAAAAGAGGCTTTATGAAAAGCAGGACATTTAAAAATACATTGGTGACCCTATCCCTACTAGGCGCTTTAGGATATGGCAGTATTGTTGCCGCGCACGACATTAACGGTGCACTA
>CANNKH010000275.1 GCA_947504985.1 Methylococcaceae bacterium
ACATGGCACATCTCCAATAGTTTTTGTGGGTTATTCTCACATTGATTGCGGCAAAAACTAAAAAATAGAGCAGTTAGGTTAGTTTTTTTTGTAAGCAAAAAATACACCAAATTAACTTAGTGCCATTAGGGACAGACCCCCTGTTCCATTCGCTGCTTAGTCAATCTGTCGCATGAGTTGGTTGGCTTCTCGTGCGATGTCCTCAACACGCATTTCGGGCAAGCCGGTTCTTCGCCACTCGGTGTAGTTAAATCGGTCGCGAGAGACGGCTGCCAGGAAACGCTCAGCTTCCACCAAACCTAATGCAGAGATTAGTGCCTGCATACCGGTCAGGCGAATTTCAGCTTCCGTTTTCATACCAGTTCTCCAGGTCCGCCAAGGCATCGGCGGGCAAAAGGGTTGTCAGTGTGGTGTGTTTGCGCAAATTTTTGAGCAAACGATCGTCGGTGGTTACGAATATATCCGCTTGACCTGCCATGGCGCTAGCGGCATGTAGTGCATCGTAGCTGCGTATGCCATGATAAACCAGTTGGTTGGCGTGCTGTTGGATTGCTTGATCAGCCTCGATCACTTGACAGGCCAGTCTGCGCCACTTAAAAATAGCCAATTGGTGTTCAGCATACGGGTTACGGCTACATTCGTAGTCCAGCACCGCAGACCACAAAAGGCGGCAATCCCTCGCTTTGATGTGTTCTTGAAGTTCCAATTTGGCGGCAGTTTCAAGTTTTATGCGCGTTTGTTCCTGATCATCATAGGGGCGGTTAAAGCAGCACATATCGAGATACAGTGTTTTCATGGTAGTCGGGAAATAGGGGGCAGACCACAATTATTCACAATTTGTGCCGTCTTGTTAGCATTTAATTTCATCCCATCAGGAAACCCCAGTTGCGCCAATTGCACGTTAGTGCGTGCATCTACCAGTAAACGCCCTTCTCCACCCGGTGCCCCAATCCTGACACTTTGCTCAAACAATTCCAGCGCTTTATCCTGTTCCCCCATGATTGCCGCGGCCTTCCCCAAGGTGTTATAAACCCCAGCCACCAGCACCCGACTAATCAATTTTTTATCACAACCCCAATCCCGCGCCAGTTGCACAAATTCCCGCGCCGCCGTCATATCGCCCACTTGCTGATGTCCGGCTGCGACCAATAAGGCGAGCTTAGCGCGTTCAGGGTGCGATTCGATAGTGTCGCGTTGCAAGTTAACCAAGCTGTCCCAGTCACCAAATTGCCATTGGGTGCGGGCATTGTCGAGCAGGTGAGGATCATAAGCAGGGCTTTGGCTAGTCGGTTGGGGTGCCGAGTCTAACACATTAAACTCAACCGATCTAGGGGGATGCCAAATAAATTGCGCGGGGGTTTGCGTTATGTCGTTAACATGCCAGTGCAAGTGTATCTGTTCCGGAAGCTTGAAGGGACTGGCGGGCGTTTTTTCCGGCGCTACGTTTGGCAGCGGTGCGCGGCGTTTATGCAGCCAATTTTTTAGTATTTGCAACATGTGTTAATCACTAAAGTTTTGGGGTTCATATTTCACATTAAGTGATTGCTAGGGATCTAAGTAACGGACTTTTTCAGACGGCAGAAGGCATCGAATATCTAATTTCTCGTTTCACCACATTAGCGAGAAACAAAATCCGTTCTAAACCGGGGCCTTTTGACATACTCATAAAATCACGCCCTCGTCTAAGGTAATTTGATGAATCGAACTACCCGTTAAATTTGGCGCACGCAAGACAACATCTACTTTTCTATTAAAGACGGCACGCGACGCCCTCACCGCCAAACGAGCGGAAAGAATGGCCGGATTTTCAACAGGATTTTCAAAATCCACCATCAAATCAATATCTCCCCCGCGAGCATTATTATCTAGTCTGGAGCCAAACAAACAAATTGCCCCAGCCTCTGGGGCTATAGAGCAAATAGCTGCGCGAATAGCGGCAATATCTTGAGGTCTAAGACGCATAATAATTAGGACAACAAAGCAAGCTTGGCGCGATCGGGATGATGTTGCAGAGTGTCACGTTCCAACTTCATCAGGCTCGCCCAATCGCCAAACTGCCATTGAGTGCGGGCACGTTCGAGCAGGTTTTCGTCATAAGGAACGGGGTGGGCCGTATTATACGAGGTCTCTTTGATGACCTCCATATCTTCAATGGCGTTGTGTGTTGGCAGGGTGTGGTCGTGAGCAGGACGACCAATCAATCGACGCAGTTGAGTGCGAAAGGTTGTGAACATAAGCGATTATTTGAGTTTTTTAAGGGTAGAGTTGATCAAGATGGATTGTATCTGCGTAATGGTATCAAGGAATAACAGGTGAAACCTTACATTCATGCATCTATAAGCTAAAGCAGCTTAACCAGCGCAGCAACACCAATGGAAAACACCATGAGAGCGCCCAGTTTAATGATTAGGCGCTGCTCCATATCGCGCATATCGCGACGTAGCAACTCCACTTGATGCTTCAAATCCTCCTTGGTAACCAGCTCCTTGAGATTAACTTCCAACACCTCGGAAAGTGCAGTAGCCTCTGCCTCCGCTTGTGCAGGTGGCACACCGGCCTCTTTGAGGGTATTGGCGAATTTTAGGGTATCAAACGTAATTGTAGCCATTTGCTACCTCCTACTTTTAGTTTGTTTCGAGCATCAATGAATAACTAAAAAAACGGGATCCAGCTTAATTCTTCACCCTCATCACAATCTTAACGCATTATTGACCTGCTCAATATTTAATCATTATATTGCAATCCCGGATAAAATTCAGAATTTACAAAAAGTCGGGTAAATACCTTGTTGAAAAATCATTTATTCACTCGCTTTTTGTACAATTTGTTTAATCTCTGATTCTGACAAACTTGTCACCTTAGCGATGATCTCAATGGTTGTGCCTTCGTTGGCTAAGTTGAGAGCTATATTTTTTTTTGCCTCATTGATGCCTTCCGTTTTTCCTTCGTTATAACCATCACCAAAAGACGATTCGAACATACTGGCCTGATAATGCAAGTCATCTTTGTAATGCTCATAAGCTTTTTGTTCGTCTTCGGGCAGCTTCATGATACTGAGCTTTTCTTCCGCTTCTTTTAAGCCTTTGGCGGTGAAGTCAGGTTTGATTTCTTCATTTTTTAAGAAGTAAATCCATTCGTCTAGGGTGTCTTTAGCTATATCATTAAAGCGGTTTATTTTGATCAAGTAATATTCTGGATAAAGCGATTCTATGCTGTCTTTTTGAAATAATTGTTTTTGTTTTTCGTTGAGTTCCAACAGGTCATGGTTATGTAAACCTATAAAGCGGGTTGTACCTTTGTAAATATAATCGCTACCACTGCCAAGATCAAAATAGAGGATATTGATTGAAATGACTTTGGTTATGCAGGCGTATGGCTTATTTTCTTCCATGTGTTCCATAGCCGCTTTTGAAACGCCATAGAATATACGCTGCAAGTAGTCATATTCACGATCATATTGTATTTCTACAATAACTATTTCTTGTTTACTGTTGCGTACTTTTAGATCAACCCGGTTAAATTTATCGGCTCTATCGTCTTTGTTGCTTTCGCTTTCGAGTACATCCAGAATGATGATGTCTTCTTTAAGCAGTTCGCTTAAAAAGCCTTCCAAGATGCAAAAGTTAGCTTTGCTACGCAGCAGCCGTTTTATTGCCCAGTCGAAGGTAATTAGCTTTCTTTTTTTATTCATAATGTTATGAACGAGTTAATAGTTGAATCCACCCTACTTGGGTAACTCGCAATAATAAATCCCCCTCAGCTATCGTTCCCACGCTCCGGCGCTCATCTTTATACACATCTCGATGTAGGCCGGAATAAGCCGGTCCGCGCTTTAGCGCAGGACCGGCGTTTCCGGCATCCCGAGGCTTGGCAGTGCCGGAAACGCCCACCCTGGCTATCGCCGGGCGGGCTTATTCCGGCCTACGTCCC
>CANNKH010000276.1 GCA_947504985.1 Methylococcaceae bacterium
GACTTGCGAGCATTTGATCGACAAGCAACACGACTTGACAAATGTACATACAAACGCACACTATAAAACATGACCATACACACTGTAGCAGGATTCGACTGGAACCATGTCAACCTGGAAAAATGCCAAAAACACGGCGTTGAAATTGCAGAAATAGAATCCGCATTTCGCCAGACCATGGCGGTTTTTCCTGATCCCACCCATTCCCAAGGAGAAGATCGGTTTATTGGCATTGGCAAAACCACCCAAGGTCGAAGCGTATTTATTGCCTTTACCTTGCGCACTCATAGCGACGACGTTTTAATCCCTCCCATCAGCGCCCGTTACATGCACCAAAAAGAGGTAGAACATTATGAAAAAGAAACTTCCAAAACTTAGCACCGATGAAGCCGCCGAGACCTTTGTAGACAAGGCCGATTTAAGCCAATATGACTTGTCAGACATGAAGCCTGTTAGTTTTGAGTTCCAGCCAAAGAGTAAGAGCATTACCATGCGTCTGCCTGAAACGCTCTTTGAAGCTATCAAAGAGGAAGCCGAACGCTCAGGCGTACCCTATCAACGGTTTATCCGGCAGACGCTTGAAAACGCATTGCATCTTGGGAAATAGCAATTTCCTTGATGAGTCCTGACGGGCAATAGCTTTTCGTTGCCCGATCTACGTGCCTATTGTTTTCAGTGCCGTTCGATCAGGCGCAGGAATGTCTAAATGCCTTGCATCAAAGCGGCGTAGACAAGGCCTGCGTTATAGGCGAAGTGATTAATCGGCGGGAAATAGTCGTGATTTGATTAGTCGGTGAGGATGCAGTCTTATAATCCTCACCCTTCATTCCTGGTTTGCAGCCGGATCCCGGCCTTTTCGGATAAACGGTAGCGTTGCGTCGGGCTCCGGGGAGAACCGGGTTGGGTACGTCAAGCCAGCCGCCTTCCATGGCAGGGTTTAGGTAGTTTGCCCTGAACGTCGGACGGTGAGAAAAGCCCAATGCATTCATCAGCTCGGAACCGCTCAGTTCGCTGTTGCTAATGGTCTCAAGCAGCATTTCTACTTGGTCGGTAACTTGGTCGCTTACTTGATCGGTATCACCCGCCTCGCGCATCGCATCCCTCAGGGCTTGCAACATGAACTCGACAAACGGCGCGGCATCGGCGCGCTCATCCGCTTCGGCCAGCGCTCGATAATATTCGTTCTGCCGATCGCGAATGACAGTTTCCACCGGCAAATAACCCAGCAAGGGTTTCCATTGACGAAGAATCAGCGTTTGCCACAATCGCCCCATGCGACCGTTGCCATCGGAGAAAGGATGAATAAATTCCAGTTCGTAATGAAACAGGCAACTGCCGATTAACGGATGCTCTTCGCCGCGTTTCAGCCAATCCAGCAAATCGACCATCAAATAAGGCACCCGGTCGGCGGACGGCGCCCTATGCACCGGATGCTCGCCCCGAAATTGCCAACACCGCCGGAACGGAATACTCCCGGCTGGTCAACCAACATCGACATCAGCAAACTGTGCGCTGCCAGCAAATCGGCTTCAGAAGCCGGATGCCAATTATCCATCGCCTCATAGGCGGCAAATGCGTTGCGGACTTCCTGAATTTCGCGCGGCAGACCCAGCACGCGTTTGCCGTCAAGCACCGCGGTCACTTGTTCCAAGGTCAGCGTGTTGTTTTCAATAGCCAGCGAAGCTTGAATCGTGCGAATCCGGTTTTCCCGGCGCAGGCGCGGCGTCAGGTTTTGCTCGGCCAACATCGTATAGCGACCAATCAGTTCGCTGATTTCTGCGACCAAGTTCAGGATGGCTGGGGTGATGACATAGGGCGGTTGGTAGTTCATCTGAGTCAGGTTAATTTTTTAACCATAATACAGGGAAATCGGTTCGATGCTTACTTGACCCGTCAAATCAGACGGTCAGATTGCTGCGGCAGCCTCCCTTGCATCCCAAAGATAAGCACGCGGATCACGCTGCATAGACGACTTCACGGCTTTGATTGACGCTGGCTTGAACATAGGGATTACGCAGGGCGGAGGCTTCCGCCAGATCAACTGTTCGTCTCAGGATTTGCTACAAGTCGGCTTGTAATCAAAAAATGCCTTTAGCGTAGGGCTATCGGCAGATGGCGAGAACTCCACCAAAAAATCGGTATCGCTGCTTTCCGGGACGAAATCAGTTCCTCGCGCGGCTGAACCGAACACTTCAAGCCGTTGTACGTGATAACGTCGGCAGAGCTCAGCAATGCAGACTGGTGTTGATGAATAAAGGGGTGCATTTTTGATGCCTCCTTAGGTTTATGTGAAGCCGAGTTGATGATTTTTGTTAAATTTCCGACTGGTAACGTTTCAGCATAGTTTAATCGGACACACAGTTTGCCCTACATCGCTTGTCAATCAAAACTCGCAATAAGCGAATCATTATTAACCCCAAGCCACATATCAACAATTAGTGAACTTTCATACCCATGAATCTGATCGCTGGATAGTGACCACCCACCAATTTCTAAATTCTCGCCCATAACCTTTGAAATAGACTGGCACCGAGATAACATCTGCTTGGTCATGCTATCGTTACCATTAGTTGCAACAAAATCACCACTTTCTAATTGCTTACTTGTCAATACGTTAAGAATACTTCTATTAATTCGCCCCTTTTCATTGGCAACTTTCCATTTTCCTGGTGGCATAACCAAGATTGATGCAATTGAAGATACACGAGGAAACCCTGCTGATCTTGCATATCCGTAATCATTAGCAGCGTCCCCACATAATACTCCACGAAACCACTCTAAATCGTTCTGAATGCCAGAAGAAGTAAGTCTAAAAACTAATGCCTCATCATCATTCAGAATATTAGATAATCTTGTAGAGTCTGAGGATATTGCATTTACAACGTTTACGAAATAAAGTGTTTTAATTTCAAGCTGAGTTAGAACATTTGGCGCGGCTAGAAAAACTCCATTAAAAGTCGCGCATATTACTGAATGTATTCCCTCATACCGTATATCGCGGTATTTTGCTAGCTCGACACAAAGTTTATGAAAACCAGCAACAGTACCTGATGATCGTGCATTTTTAACAATATCCCTTAAATGCACGCTCAGTATAGCTTTGATCATTACCGAATCCATTCCCATACGATCAAAAGAAATTGCACTGCGCTGCAAATTTATTGGACATATTCCTGCTGGATCGAATATTGCCATTGAAGGCCTTGCAATAGAGTAAACAGGGCCATTATTAAAATAATTATCTGGCAAATGTAATTTTGTATAGCGATGATAAGCATTGTTAAATTCTTCTACTCGAATACCATTTACAGTCACTTCATCGCTATGATGATTCTTCCAATTTGGAACTCCATCCTGACTCTCTTTAGATTTATATATCCAATAAATATCCTTGTATGGCTCTGGGTTGAGCAACCTCTCCCATGTTGATGTTGATGTACCCTGCTGAGGGATTAGTTTGTTATCCTTCGGTGAAAATGTGGCTGAAATTCTAAAACAAGAATCATCTTGTACATTTGCTTTCATGCTGCGATTAAAGCCATTCCAGCTGTACTCAACTCTTGGCTCTGCTTGTGCGAACCAGTCTACCTCTGACCATGAATCAAGCAAAATTTCGGTACCATTATCTCTATAAGACCGGAATTGATTGCTGTAGGGGCGAAGTTTGTCGATGATTTTAGGATCGGAAACCCATATTTTTATTGATGTGCCAGCTGGTGCAATACAACGTCTAAGTTCAATGATAGGTTCATCAATTCTAGCCTTAAACTCGATTCCTAAAGTGGACCCCATTGTCCAGACAAATAATATCTTAATTTAAGATAGAGCCCCGTTCACACTCCAGCTGAATGGCGCTGTCCCATTTTTTTATACTGGAACTGATGTTCCTGTCGCTCCGTATTTATCCACGATCTTTGCACCGCC
>CANNKH010000277.1 GCA_947504985.1 Methylococcaceae bacterium
ACCTTAAATCGCTAATTGGCGACCATTTTATGTGCTTTTCGCTATTTAATGTAACGTATTGTTATTAAAGGATATTCAAAAATAGCGAATAACAGCCTTTTTTGTTAAAAGACTTTTGAGTGGCTACTTATCTGTTCCGCGCTGTCGACAATTTTGCGATGCCGTCGACTTTATGCTCTCCGAACGCCGCGCCGAAGCGTCGGCAACCGCCTTCTTCAAGCAAACCATTAATGACAGCGACCTGCCCGAAAAAGAGGTCATGGACAAAGCGGTGCCAACTTGGCAGGCCTTTTTCCGCATAGCGCCGCCTGTTATCAATAAGGCGCTGCTGAATGTGGATGAGTAGGATCACTCTCAACAGAAATTTATGGGCAGCACTGAACAGCGAATTTCAGCATTAGAACAAAAAATCCAAGCCATTGATGCTGAACGTGAAGCATTGCTCAACGAATTATCAGCCTTAAAAGAACACCTACGGCAACAGCAAGACAATTTGGCGAAAATCAGGGTAGGGTCAACCGTTAACCACCAATCGTCGAGTCAAGAAAAAATTAGCCTGTTTGGCGATTTATTCAAAGGGCGTGCTGATATGTTTCCCAAACGTTGGGAAAATGGCAAAACCGGAAAGTCAGGGTATTCACCCGCCTGTGCCAATGAATGGAAACCCACTGTTTGCGAAAAGCCCCGCATCAAATGTGGCGACTGTAAATTCCGTTCATTCATTCCCGTTAACGGCACCGTCATAGCCAATCATCTGGCGGGTAAAGATAACCAGGGCAATCGGCCAGCCGATTTCGTCATCGGTGTTTACCCGTTGATGCAAGATGAACGCTGCTGGTTTTTGGCTGTTGATTTTGATAAGGCCTCGTGGCAATTGGATGTCGGTGCTTTTGCGGGGGCTTGTCAAGAAAACGGCATCCCTTATAGCGTTGAAATATCCCGTTCAGGTAAAGGCGCCCATGTTTGGTTGTTTTTCAGTTCCCCCGTTTTAGCCCTGGAGGCCAGGAAACTAGGGGCTTACTTGCTGACGCAAGCGATGGATAAACACCCGGAATTGGGTTTTGAATCGTATGACCGATTGTTTCCCAACCAAGATACCATGCCGAAAGGCGGCTTCGGCAATCTTATTGCTTTACCCTTACAGAAAAAACCACGCGAACTGGGTAACAGCGTATTTGTTGACAACAACTTTATACCCTATCCCGATCAATGGGCTTACCTATCCACCATTAAACGCATATCGTTGGGTGAGTTAAACCCATTAATTGCAAAAGCGGAACAACAAAACCGTATTTTAGGCGTGAAACTTCCTATTGCCGAGGAAGATGAACCTTGGAAAATAGCACCTTCAGGCAAAATTCAAGAAACCACTATTAATGGGCCTCTGCCTAAACAAGTCAGCATTGTTCTGGGAAACCAGTTATTCATCGATAAAACCGAGTTGCCGCCATCACTGCAAAGCAAGCTTATCCGGTTGGCGGCGTTCCAGAATCCGGAATTTTACAAATCCCAGGCCATGCGGTTGTCAACTTTCGGTAAACCCAGAATCATTTCCTGTGCGGGCTATTTTCCGCAGCATATTGCCTTACCCAGGGGCTGTATGGACGATGCCATGAATCTTCTTGGCGAATTAAAAATTCAGCCTGTTATTCAAGATGAGCGGTTTGCGGGTAAGCCCATTGCCGATTTGCAATTTCAGGGAACATTGACAGAAGAGCAAAACCAAGCCGCAAACAAGTTGCTTGCACAGGATATTGGAACGCTGTCTGCGACTACCGCTTTTGGAAAAACGGTGGTGGCACTGTATATTCTGGCAAAGCGTCGAGTGAACACGTTGATTATTGTTCACCGCCGACAACTGTTAGATCAGTGGCTGGAACGCATAGAAACGTTTTTGAACCTGCCTAAAAATCAGGTGGGAAAGATCGGTGGCGGCAAAAACAAACCAACTGGCATTATTGACATCGCTATTATTCAGAGCCTGATAAAAAATCATGAAGTGAATGATTTGGTGGCCAATTACGGACAAGTTATTTTCGATGAATGCCATCATTTATCGGCAGTCAGTTTTGAATCCGTTGCCAAGGCTTGTAAGTCAAAATTCGTATTGGGCTTGTCGGCAACATTAACCCGCAAGGATGGACATCACCCCATTGTATTCATGCAATGCGGCCCTATCCGTTTTCAGGCCAGTGCTAAAGAACAAGCATCCGCACGGCCTTTTAACCATTACATGACGCAGCGGCAAACGGAATTTATGATGCCAGAAAGCCAAAACACCGATAGCCGAACTTATATCCATGCGGTTTATCAGGCATTGGTGCTAGACGGACGGCGCAACCAGTTGATTCTTGATGATATTAAACAAGCCCTATCAGAAAGGCGTTCACCGATTGTGTTAACCGAACGGAAAGAGCATGTTGTGTTGCTGGCCGAGCAAATCAATACTTTTGCGAAAAATGTGCTTGTCATGCAAGGTGGCATGGGGATCAGGCAACGCAAGCAATTGGCAGATACACTACAAAGTATCCCAGATGATGAAGAGCGAATCATAATCGCTACCGGACGTTATCTGGGTGAAGGCTTTGATGATGACCGCTTGGACACCTTATTTTTGGTCATGCCAATTTCTTGGAAAGGCACCTTGGCACAGTATGCCGGAAGGCTGCACCGCTTGCATCATGCCAAAACCGAAGTCAGAATTTATGATTATGTCGATAGCCATGTGCCCATGCTAGCTAAAATGAGCGGGAAGCGGCAAATAGGTTATAAAACCTTAGGGTATAAATTGATTGATTGTTAAGGTAAATAAATGGCTATACCCATTGTTACATCGAAATCTTCCATACAAGAAGCGGCAATAAGACGGGCGATCATCAGCGTTGTACCGGATTATTTTGCCTGGACAGCTGAGGCGCAGGAACATTACCGTGCCAATATGCCTGATGATGACAATTTTCGCATTCGGCAAATAGTGGTAAACGTGCTGTTCGACATTAAGACAGCAACCCGTGATGACTTGGAAACTGCACTTGATGCTTTTGATGATGGGCAATACCTGTTGCTAAACAGCACACTACTCCAACTGACGGGGATAGGCGACGACTTTTTCTTCTTGAATGAATACTTTGCAGAAAATAGCTCCTTATTGGATTATGAAACGATCTACGATTATGACTATGCTGACTATGTTTTTCAGGAGTCGATGCGACAACAGGATAATCCCAACTATGTCGCCAAACCTTATCGTGGAAGCTTATATTTTGGATGGGCACGGTTGCAAATTAATGGCGTGTTCCATTACGCTAATCTCTGCATACTGGCAGGTTATGTACACAGCAAACTCGAAGAATTTGGCTACGACAAAATCAACGTGCTGATTCCGCATGAATACGTTGATGGTAAAAACCACGGCAAGCGGGAGGGGCAGGGGTCACTCTTTGATATGCGGATTAATGCCGGAGGGCTGGAGTCACAATTGGACGAGCTGAAAGACAGGTATTACGGCTATTTGTCCACACGCTTTGAAAGCCTCTTAGACAGCTATGATGCCAACGCTCCCAAACGGGTGTATCAAATTGATGACAATCAGGAAACCGAACCGCATCGGGATTTTATCTTCACCGACATTACTGCCTTGCAAGCCGTGCGGTTTAAACATTTCATGATGGACTGCAACGCCATCCAAGGTGATCCTGAGGAGTTGAAGACACTAATTGAACAAGAATATAAAGAGGCGGCTGGCTTTCTTGAGCACGCCCATCAAGACATTATGGCTAATTTCGATCCGAAAGTAGTTAAACTTCGCAAGAAGATGAAAGTGATTATCTCTGATGGGGCTGCAAAGGATTTGCTGTAGCCGTATTTATATACCCTGTAGGAT